>NZ_JALNPN010000012.1:0-584 GCF_024520835.1 Pantoea sp. Fr+CA_20 | reverse complement strand
ACCATCTTAATCTCAGGCATCATTGGTGAATGTGTTTGAGCGGTTGTAAGCCCCGAGCGGGTCGTTAGCTCAGTTGGTAGAGCAGTTGACTTTTAATCAATTGGTCGCAGGTTCGAATCCTGCACGACCCACCAATACAGAAAAGAGCGCCCACCGGGCGCTCTTTTCGTTTCTGCACTCCGATGTCTGGCGTGCAGGATGAGAACCTGCTGCAGGGTCGACTGAATCGCGCAGCGATTCAGGCTGATGCGCCAGCATCACCCGAAGGGCGAGGCCCGAACGGGCCGAGGCAATCCTGCACGACCCACCAATACAGAAAAGAGCGCCCACCGGGCGCTCTTTTCGTTTGTAGGCTGCGCAGTCAAACGTGCAGGATGAGAACCTGCTGCAGGGTCGACTGAATCGCGCAGCGATTCAGGCTGATGCGCTAGCATCACCCGAAGGGCGAGGCCCGGACGGGCCGAGGCAATCCTGCACGACCCACCAATACAGAAAGAGCGCCCACTGGGCTAATGCCGATCATTTAAGGATCGGTTGACCGATCCAGTGGCAGGTGTAAAAAGGGTTCATGTTCATCATGGACC
>NZ_JALNPN010000011.1:45700-143648 GCF_024520835.1 Pantoea sp. Fr+CA_20 | reverse complement strand
GGGTGGAGCAGCCTGGTAGCTCGTCGGGCTCATAACCCGAAGGTCGTCGGTTCAAATCCGGCCCCCGCAACCACTTTAAACACCTGAAAGGGTGTTTTTTTGTATCTGAAATCCGCTGAACGACACAAGCCCACCGCTTTTCCCCTTTTATCTCTTATAAAAACGCCCCATCAGACCAAAGGTTATTCGTGCCGCAGGTATTGCTCTGGCCGATACATTTCTGCTTTCATGATTCATTCGGACACCAAAAGGTCTGGTATGAATAATCTCAACATTGCTGCTCTGACAGCTCAGTACCCGCAGGTCGCGGAGTTAATCGCGCTCAACGAAACCACCTGGTTTAATCCCGCTACGACCAGCGTCGCGGAAGCCCTTCCTCATGTTGGCCTGACGGCACAGGATGTGAAAGAGGCGCACGATCGTCTGAACCGGTTCGCGCCTTTTATAGTGCAGGCCTTTCCGGAAACCGCCGTCACGGGCGGCATTATTGAGTCGGAAATCGTCGCCATCCCGGCGATGCAGAGGCGGCTGGAACAGGCATACGGACAAAAAATTGCGGGTAAGCTGCTATTAAAGAAAGACAGCCACCTGCCGATTTCTGGCTCGATTAAAGCCCGTGGTGGGATTTATGAAGTGCTGACTCATGCCGAGAAGCTGGCGCTGGGCGCAGGTTTGCTGACCAGGGAAGATAGCTACAGCAAGCTACTTTCCCCTGCCTTCAGGCAGTTTTTTAGCCAGTACAGCATAGCCGTGGGGTCAACCGGCAATCTCGGGCTGTCGATTGGCATCATGAGCGCCCGCCTCGGCTTTAAAGTGACTGTGCATATGTCGGCGGACGCCCGGGAATGGAAGAAAGCCAAACTGCGCAGTCACGGCGTCAGAGTGGTGGAATATCAACAGGACTATGGCGTGGCAGTCGAGCAAGGACGTAAAGCAGCAGAATCTGACCCGGACTGTTTCTTTATTGACGATGAGAACTCCCGCACGCTGTTTTTGGGTTATGCGGTTGCCGGACAGCGCCTGAAGGCACAGTTTGAACAACAGGGACGCGTGGTTGACAGCAACCATCCCCTGTTTGTGTATTTGCCCTGCGGCGTGGGCGGCGGCCCCGGCGGCGTCGCCTTTGGTCTGAAGCTGGCTTTTGGTGAACACGTTCACTGCCTGTTTGCCGAACCAACCCACTCTCCCTGCATGCTGCTGGGCATCATTACCGGTTTGCATGAGGGTATTTCAGTGCAGGACATCGGCATCGACAATATCACGGCGGCAGATGGACTGGCGGTGGGTCGGGCTTCCGGCTTTGTTGGCCGGGCCATGCAGCGCCTGCTGGACGGGCTTTATACGCTTGACGATCAAAGTATGTATGACATGCTGAGCTGGCTGGCGCAGGAGGAAGACCTGCGGCTGGAGCCTTCGGCACTTGCCGGTATGGCTGGCCCCCAGCGCGTCTGCGGTGCCGCGGCTTACCTGCAACTGCACGGTTTTACCGCGACGCAGCTGGACCAGGCGACACATCTGGTCTGGGCCACGGGCGGCGGGATGGTGCCGGAAGACGAAATGGCACGCTACCTGGCGAAGGGCCGCTGAGCACCCGGGCAGCCCTGCTGCGCCCCGAAACGGACATCGGGATGCGCGATTACGCACGCTGCATCCGCGCCTGACGCGCCTTTCACCGCCTGACGGCAGGGCGGGAAACGCAGTAGCAGCCTGTTTCCCCCGGCCTGCGACTCAGCGGTGAGCCAGTGCGGCACCGCTTTTGAAATAGGCTTTAATCCCTTCCAGTATCGCCTCTGCCACCTGATGCTGATAGCGCGTGGTACGCAACTTACGTTCCTCTTCCACATTACTGATGAACGCCGTTTCCACCAGGATAGAGGGAATATCGGGTGCCTTAAGCACGGCAAAGCCGGCCTGATCCACGGTACGTTTGTGCAGATGATTGATGCGCCCCAGACGGTGTAGCACTTCTTTGCCAAACTTCAGGCTGTCATGGATGGTCTGGCGCTGCACCATATCAAACATGGTGTGATCCAGATAGCGGTCGCCACTCATGCTGACACCGCCAATCTGATCGGCTTCGTTCTGGCTGTGCGCCAGGAAACGCGCCGCAGCAGAGGTCGCGCCGCGTGTAGAAAGGGCAAATACTGAAGAACCGCGCGCGGCCCGGCTGGTGAATGCATCCGCATGGATAGAGACAAACAGGTCAGCACGTTGCTTGCGCGCTTTGGCGACACGCACCCGAAGCGGAATAAACACATCTTCGTTGCGGGTCATGTAAGCCTTCATGTTGCGCTCTTTTTCGATCAAGGTTTTCAGCCGACGACCAATCTTCAGCACGATATCTTTTTCGCGAGTTTTGTATTTACCATGCGCGCCGGGATCTTCGCCGCCATGTCCAGGATCGATCATGATGATAATGGGTCGATCGCGTCCGGCTTTACCGGGTAAAGGCTTCTGCACCGTCTCATTTTTTTCCAGATCGCCCTGGTTGTAATCTTTAAGTAATGCCAGTAAAGGATCATCTTCAACCGTATCCTGGCTGGGATAAAGATCGACCACCAGTCGGTGCTTGATGGTGGAAACCGGGGCAAGGCTGAAGATTTTAGGGGAAACGTTGCGCTTTAGTTCCAGTACGACGCGCACGGTGTTGGCATCAAACTGCCCCACTCTGGCGCTTTTAATAAAAGGATCGTCAACGCGCACGTGCTTATTCACGCCCTTTAGCACCGCGTTGAGATGCAAGCCATCAATATCAAGCACCAGTCGGTCAGGATTCGTCAGGGCAAACTGCTTGTATTTAAGTGCGACGTTAGATTCCAGCGTCATACGCGAGTAGGTTGAAGAGGGCCAGATGCGCACCGCCAGAATATGACGGGTGGCTGCCATACTCACGCCACTGACGCTGAGCAGTAACAGCGCCCCTGTACCTTTTAATAATCGTCTACGTGAAACCAGGGGATTACCTTCCGACATGCCACTCCAGCTGTTATATAGTGTTTAAAAAAACGGCAACCAAATAAAATGGCGGCGAAAACTTTATCCAATCCTCCAGGTAATGTCACCCGGAAACCCCAAATAATGCAGGCTGTTAGCGGCATTAGCATCAAGAAAAACGTAAATTATCGTCAGGATTAACGCTTGCAAAATGGCAGTCAAAAGCATAAAAATACACAAAATACGAATAAACATTCACTGAGGGTTAGCCGTGAAGGAACGTAGTACTGAACTGGTTCAGGGTTTTCGCCATACCGTTCCCTATATCAATGCGCATCGGGATAAGACATTCGTCATCATGCTTGGCGGTGAGGCCATTGAGCATGAGAATTTCTCCAGCATCGTCAACGATATCGGCTTGCTACACAGCCTTGGCATCCGTTTGGTCGTGGTCTATGGCGCACGTCCACAGATTGATGCCAGCCTGGCGGCACATCAGCTGGAACCGGCTTACCACAAATATACCCGTGTCACCGATGCACCATCGCTGGAACTGGTCAAACAGGCGGCAGGTCGGTTACAGCTGGACATCACTGCCCGGCTCTCAATGAGCCTCAATAACACGCCGCTGCAGGGCGCACATATTAACGTGGTGAGCGGTAACTTTATTATCGCCCAGCCGCTCGGCGTGGATGACGGGGTAGACTACTGCCACAGTGGACGCATCCGCCGTATTGATGAAGAGGCCATTCATCGCCAGTTGGATAACGATGCCATTGTGCTGCTTGGCCCGGTCGCGGTGTCGGTGACCGGTGAAAGTTTTAACCTGACGTCCGAAGAGGTTGCCACGCAGTTAGCGATTAAGCTCAAAGCCGAAAAAATGATTGGCTTCTGTTCAGAACAAGGCGTGATCGATCGTGAAGGCAACATTGTCTCCGAACTCTTTCCCAACGATGCTCAGGCGCGTATTGATGAAATGGAAAGCGATGGCGATTTTCTGTCGGGCACCGTGCGCTTTTTACGGGGCGCGGTAAAAGCCTGTCGCAGTGGCGTGCGCCGCAGCCATTTAATCAGCTACCAGGAAGACGGGGCGCTGCTGCAGGAGTTATTCTCGCGCGACGGCATCGGGACACAGATCGTAATGGAATCGGCCGAGCAGATCCGTCGGGCAACCATCAACGACATCGGCGGTATTCTGGAACTGATTCGCCCACTGGAGCAGCAAGGCATTCTGGTTCGCCGTTCACGCGAACAGTTGGAAATGGAGATCGATAAATTTACCATTATCCAGCGCGACAACCTGACCATAGCCTGTGCCGCGCTTTATCCGTTTATGGATGAAAAGATTGGTGAAATGGCCTGCGTCGCAGTGCATCCGGATTATCGCAGCTCGTCACGCGGTGAGCTGCTGCTGCAGCGCGTCGCGCTTCAGGCGAAGCAAATGGGGCTGGAGAAACTGTTCGTGCTAACCACGCGCAGTATTCACTGGTTCCAGGAGCGCGGCTTTACGCCGGTGGATATTGAGTCGCTGCCAGAAAGTAAGAAAGAGATGTACAACTATCAGCGCCGTTCAAAGGTGCTGATGGCCGATTTAACCTGACCGTCAACCGGGCGGCCATCCTGCCGCCCTGCTTATTATGCCTGCCCGGCAGCCTCTAACCTTTCCACCAGTCCACTGCGTCGCTGAGTTTGCAGCTGTACGGCACGTTCAAATATTGAGCGATCGCTGTAAATGGTCAGCTGACTGCGCGCGCGCGTAATGGCGGTATAAACCAGCTCGCGAGTCAGCACCGGCAGAAACTGCGTCGGCATGACCAACGCGGTATGGTCAAACTCTGATCCCTGCGACTTATGTACCGTCATCACCCATGCGGTTTCATGGGACGGTAAACGGCTGGGCTGAATCGCTTTGACGCTGCCATCCGGCAACGGAAAAAACACCCTGAGCTGGCCTTCTTCGTCACGTAAAGTAATACCAATATCGCCGTTAAACAGCCCAAGCGCGCTGTCATTGCGGGTGATCATGACCGGACGGCCTGCATACCAGCGGCTACCCAGCGCAGGACGGCGAAGGCGCTGCAGCTGCATCAGACGTTGCTCTATGCGCTGATTCAGTCCGTGTACGCCAAACGGCCCTTCACGCAGGGCACATAACAACTGGTAGCGGCTAAATGCCGCGATGGCCTGTTCCGGCGCGGCCTGCTGCTGCACAGCGTGCAGATATGCCTCATAGCCCCGCGCCACCTCGTCCAGCATCGCCTGATAAGCGTCGCCGTCATTGAGCGGCTGAAAAGAAACGTCGTGGTGCCCTGCGGCGAAAATAGTCTTCATCTGGCGCGCATCGCCCTGATTCACCGCCCGGGCCAGTTGGCCGATTCCGGACTTCTCATCGAAACGATAACTCTGCCGCAGCAGGCAAATGCTGTCGCGTACCGCGGGTGCAGCCCCGGCGTCGTTGCCCACAAGCGTACAACCGGTAAGGGTTGTCAGTTGCAAGGCCCGGGAAGCGCTAAACCCTGTTTCGCTACAGCGGCAAATGTCCCCCAGCACTGCGCCCGCCTCAACCGAGGCCAGTTGATCGCGATCACCCAGAAACACCACTCTGGCGTGATGAGGCAGGGCGGAAATCAGTTTTGCCATCATGGTCAGATCGACCATTGAGGCTTCATCCACCACCAGCACATCCAGATGCAGAGGATTTCCCGCGTGATAACGCAGGCGCTGCGTGTCGGGTTGCGCGCCGAGCAGGCGATGCAGCGTCGTCGCTTCCGCAGGGAAACGGGCGCGCTCTTCCTCGTTCACCGCCAGCCCCTGCAGGGCTTTGCCCAGCGACTCCGTTAAACGGGCCGCCGCTTTTCCGGTGGGTGCTGCCAGCTGTATGCGCAATGGCAGCGTATTCAGTCGAATCAGCGCAGCCAGCAGTTTTGCTACCGTCGTGGTTTTACCGGTTCCGGGACCACCGGAAATCACGGCGGTTTTGCGCGTCAGTGCCACAGCAGCGGCAATCTTTTGCCAGTCATCAGGAAGGCTGCCAAAGAGGTCGTTTAACACCTCACTGGCGCGGTGCGAATCGAAGCGCCCTTCGTCGGGCTGCAATGAGAAAAAGCGCGCAACCTGCCCTTCGCTCTGCCACAGACGATGCAGATACAAACGCTGATTGCTCAGCACCAGCGGGGTAACGGCACTGCCGTCGCTGACTGCCGACCAGCCCGCCAGCTGCGCATGCAGATCGTCCGGTGCGCCTGCAGCCTGCCACAGAGACTGGGCCAGCGCAGGCTGACGACCTGCAAACAACCCTGCCTCGCTCAGATTAGCCAGCGGCAGACAGACATGGCCTTCTCCGGCATCCGCACTCACGCAGGCCGCCGCCAACAGCAGAAAAGGCCGGGTTTCATCCGCGATTAAACGGGCAAACTGAATATCCAGAGGACGCAGTAAACGCTTTTCGACTGCCTGGAGCAGCAAGGCGTTTATATCATTCATAACATTTCCTCTGTGTTGCCAAACAACCTATCCATCTCATCAATAAACGCCGGGTTGGGTCGGGTCGCGAAAATGCCGTTATCGGCAGAGCTGCCGTCCATGCCGCGCAGAAACAGGTAAAATACCCCGCCGAAATGCTGTTGGTAGTCGTAGCCTGCCAGCCGATGCTGCAGATAACGGTGCAACGCCAGGGTATACAGCTGATATTGCAGATCGTACCGGTGATCGATCATGGCCTGTTCCATCGCTTCGGGCGTGTAAGCGGCATGGCTTTCACCCAGCCAGTTGGATTTGTAATCCAGCAGATAGTATTTCCCCTGCCAGCGGAACACCAGGTCGATAAAGCCTTTCAGCATGCCTTTGACCTGCCGGAAATCCAGCGTAGCACCGCGCTGCGACAGGGGATCGTAGCGGCGCACCAGCGCATCCAGATTGGCTGCGGTCAGCAAATTATTGATCGGCAGATAGAATTCCATTTCGATAAGTCGGTCACTGCTGTTGATACTGGCCAGCGTCAGGCCTTCCTTGTTAAGCGGCGTCGTCAGCACGCGCGCAATCCACCGCTGAATGACCGGAAGCCAGCTCAGCGGATAGCCATTTTGCTGTAGTTGATCTTCCAGCCAGATCGCGTCTGGCAGTTCGGTAAAATCAATTGATTCAAACAGCCCGTGCAGAAAAGTACCAGGTGCGGCGCCGCGAGGAAAATGGTGCGGCGTTAACAGAGCGTCTTCATCGTCTGCCGCTTCACCCGCGGCATCAATATCAAATTTAGGTAACGCATCCAGCAGCGGTGAGCTACCGTGCTGCTGTAATCCCGAATAACTGGTGACGCGCCAGCTGTCCGCCAGTGCACGCGTCATTTCCCGACTACTCAGCGCATCGTCACGACCTTCGCCTTCATGCCAGATCGCGCCGGGCTGGAGTTCGCTGCTTATGACCTCAATGCCCGCCCCCTCAAGCGCCTGCAGATGCTGGCTGAGTTGTGCGGCATCGGCAGTTTCACCGCGCTGGACCAGATAACCGAGCGCGCTTTTGTGCAGATCGCTCTCACCTTCTTTTTTACGTGCCCCTTTGATCAGCGGCGCAATGCCCACGCTGCAGTGGTACACCGAGCGGGTAAGCGCCACGTAAAGCAGACGCAAGTCTTCTGCCAGCCGCTCCTCTTCTGCCAGCGTCAGGCTTTGCTCATCGCCCTGCACGTCCAGCATCGCGGCAAAGCTTTCGCGATCGTGATACAGGGCGCTGGCGGCCTCGCGGAAGCCGGCGGCAAAGGGCAGCCAGACCAGAGGATACTGCAGCCCTTTCGATTTATGAATGGTGACGATTTGCACCAGGTGGCGATCGCTTTCCAGCCGCAGTTGCTGGCTGGAGGCCTGGTTGTCGGGACGGGCAATTTGCTGCGCCAGAAAACGCACCAGCGCATGCGTGCTGTCGAGTTGAACCGCGGCTTCCTGCAGTAATTCACCCAGGTGCATCAGATCGGTTAAGCGCCGTTCACCGTTGTCTGACGCCAGCATATTTTCGGCCAGCTGCCGCTTGATCATCACGTCACGCAGCATGGGTAAAACACCACGCTGATGCCAGATTTGCTGCCAGCTGACAAACTGCTCTACCAACGCATCCCACTCGCGTTCGTTCTGCGTCAGAGCGTCCAGTTCTGCGGCATCAATCGCAAAGATGGATGTCGCCAGCGCGCTGCGGAGTAATCGCTCCTGCTCAGGCGACTGAACCGCCTGTAAAAGCCACAACAGCTCACGCGCTTCGGGCGTAGTGTAAACGCTGTCGCGACTGGACAGATAAACCGAGGGAATCGCCAGGCTGTTCAGCGCATCGCGGATCAGGCTGGCCTCGGTCCGGCTGCGTACCAGCACGGTAATGTCCGATGCTTTAACCGGCTGTAGGGCATCACCTTTGCCAATCTGCGCCTGTCCCTGCTGTCCCGCCACCAGCCAGCGGCTGATGTCTGCAGCACACTGCTGTGCCATAAATTGTTGGTAATCACTTACTCCAACGCCTTCCCCCGGCTGAAGCCAGAAGCGTAAGGCGGGCTGCGGCTGTTGCTGGTAAATCAGTTTCAAGTCCTGGTTGGGCGCAGCCGGACTGACCGGGAGAAAAGGGATCGAAGAGAACAGAAACGGCGCATCGACCTGCGAAAACAACCGGTTAACGCTGTCCACCATTTCTGGGGACGAACGCCAGTTGGTATCTAATGTGTAGTGAGCACTAACTTCACTCCGGGCGCGCAGATAGGTAAAAATATCCGCGCCACGGAAAGCATAGATAGCCTGCTTGGGATCGCCGATAAGCAGCAGCGCTAAGTCTGGCTGATGAATATACAGCGTGCGGAAGATGCGATACTGCTGCGGGTCGGTATCCTGAAATTCATCGATCAACGCCACCGGAAAACGGCTACGAATGGTTTCAGCCAGAAGCGCCCCGCCCGGCTGCTGAAGTGCCTCATCCAGACGACTTAACAGGTCATCAAAGCCCAGTAATGCACGCTGACGCTTCTCACGCTGGACTGCTTCGCGGACCTCCGTCAGGGCCTGCCAGATAATGACATCGCGTAACGTTAGCGGTTCTGCCAGGAACCGATCCACCGCGTCAAACAGGGAATGCTGTGGCGCCTCGCCCTTTTTCGTTTTCTCATGCAGCACCTGCTGTCCAAAGCGCTCCAGCTCTTTGGGATACTGATAATCAAGCGTCTCACTCTGTGCCCACTGTGTCACTTTGGTAACCCAGTTAGGTAAGTGCTTACTGCTATAACTGCGTTTATCAACGCCAGATGCGGTAATAATGCCTTCCACATCGTCGCTGGCGGCCTGCCACTGCTGCTTAAGGGCGTTGATACGCTGAAGATTGGCCGCATGACGTGAGGCCAGGGTTTCATCTGCACGAGGGGGACGCCTGAGCGTCGGCGATTCTCCCTGTAGCCAGGGTCGTAGCGTGGTCAGCAAACTGTCTGGCCCGCTCCACTCCGCCGCAATCACTCTGGCCACATCCAGCGACAGCGGGTAACACTGACGACGCCAGAAATCGGCCGTCGCCTGCCGGAGCAGGGTTTGTTCGTTTTCAATCAGCTCCTGCTCGAACAACATCCCCGATTCAAACGCGTTCAGGTTAAGCATGCGCTGACAGAAGCCGTGGATGGTGAAAATAGCCGCTTCGTCCATTTGCCGCTCGGCCGCCAGCAGCTGTGACGCCGCCTGTGGCAGGTCAGGGATTTGTGCAATCAGCTGTTGATGCATCGGGTTTTGACTTTTACCGCGCACGCAGGCCAGCCGTAGCTGATGGATATTGTCACGAATACGGCCCCGAAGCTCCGCCGTGGCGGCTTCGGTAAAGGTCACCACCAGAATTTCTTCGACGGACAGTGGCCTGCGCCAGGCATGCTCACCGCCCAACCCTAACAGCAGGCGTAAATAAAGCAGGCCGATAGTGAATGTTTTGCCGGTCCCCGCTGACGCCTCAATTAACCGCTCGCCGTTCAGCGGCAGCGTTAACGGGTCAAGTGACTCGGGTCTTGACTGCATCATTGGATTTCACTCTTTACCGGCAGCGACTGCTGCAGTTTGGCGATTTCCTGCCAGGTTCTCCAGCCAGGTAGTGGAGCAAATTCAATTTTGCGCTCGCCGCTACCGGCAATCTGCGACGTCATTGCCATCCCTTTTTTCTGCATCACGGCCTGATGAAAGAAATCGGCCAGACCGGCTGGCGTAAGCAGCTGGACCTGCTCCATCAGCTTTTGCCGGGTATCAAAATCGTAGTTCTGGCGATCAAAATCACGGCTAAAACGATCGGCTTCTTCATTTAGCGTTTGCGGACGCTGTTTAAGATCGTTGAGCATCGCCTGCTGGTACTGGGTAAAGTCGGCCTGGCTCATCGTGCGAAGCCGCTGCTCTGCCTGTGGATAGAATGCCTGATAGCGCTGCATCAGATAAGCAGGCTGCTTGCTGTTACTTTGCAACAGAAAACCGATTCCCCACTGACGTCCTACTGGCATCCGGAAGGCAAACACGGCATAGCCCAGTTGCTCTTCTGTACGCAGCTGGTTGTAAAACCAGGGCTGCACGATCTGGCTGAGCATCGCGCTGTTCGCCATGCTTTGGTACTCGTCATAGCCCAGGGGAATATAGAGTGCCGCCAGCGCAGAGTCTGTGCTGCTGCCGTGCTGTTCCAGATTCGCCTTCAGCGGCTTTTCAACGCTGAGGTAGTTGCTGTGCCAGTAGTGAATACCTCCACACTGCATCTGTTGTTTCAGATCGCGCCCCAGTTGGGTCACGCTGTCGGCGCTGAGATTGCCCACCGCCATCATTTCCGGCGTGGCATTTTTAATTAACGCATCACGGTAGGCCACCACCTCATCCAGCGTAATGCCGCTCACCAGTTTGCGCCTTGTCTCGCGCTGAGTGTAAGGCAGTTGCGATAACAGCTGCATAGGCTGAATCGCCTGCTCAAAGGCTTTGCCTTTTTCGGCCGCATCCAGCCGTTCCAGGTACCAGGATTTGGCCTGCTCAAGCTGAGATTCACTGGGCCGGAAGGTGCTGTAACGATCAACTAACTGTTTGAGTAACGCGGGCAGGCGTTGCGTAAAGCCACTGGCGTTAAAGACCAGGCCATCGTTTTCACTGGTCGAGAAACTGATCCCGCCAATCGACGCCTGCGAACTCAGCTCATCCAGCGCGAGGCTGGCCAGATAGTCGTTCAGACCAAACAGCACCTGTTGGCGCGCATCGCTGATGGCCTGCTGATTTCGCAGCGCGACGGTAATGCTGGCTTTGGGTTCACTGCTATAGAACTGGCTTGGCATCCAGTAAATGCGCATACCGTAATCGTTATCCAGCTTCACCGGATGGCGGTAGACCTTGTCCCCGGTAGCAACCAGCGAGAAATCATCAGGAATGTAGGGATTCAGTACGGGCATCGCGAATTGCATGTCACGCCCGCGCTGCTGCCACTGGGTAAACGTCTGAGCGGTGATCTTATCAACCTGATAAGGCGCGTTGACAAAATAGGCCAGCTTGTTGTGCGGTTCCTGTGGGCTGATGTACCAGATGCGTGCATTCTGCGGCGTCATGCTGTTAAGACGGCCCTGAATCGCCTCAGCATCATACTGGTCGGCAAGGTAAGGCGCATCCAGCGTGTGCTCCACCGGCACACGCAGCATTGTATCGGCCAGCCATTCGATATAATCCATATTGCGCGTGATGGAGGGATAACGGAAATCCAGCGCCAGAACACGGGAAACTTCGTCGAAATAGCGGCGATCGATGCCTTTTTCTCGCAGCATAGAAATGTAGCTAAAGACGGCCGCAACCACATCATCGCGCTGGGCAAGGCCTTTATCGGTTAGCGACACGTTGACCGTAAAAACGCCGCTGTTGCGTTCGGTGACAGGGTCGGCCCCTGCGCTGACGCCATCGGCCAGCCCCTGTTTTTGCAGCCAGTCTGCCAGCGTGTTTGGACTACGGTTGCCCATTAAATAGCCGATGAGCGTGTCCGTTTTACTGCGGAAGCGGTCGCTGTTATTCGGGATACGGAACTCGATTTTCAACTGCTTACGGGGTTGTGCAGGCACGTAATGAATAATAATGCCCTGCTGTGCTTCCGTGACGACCGGCTCGCTAATCGCGGGGACGCTGGCATTGTGGTTCGCCACCCGACCAAAGGTGTTGGCCGCAATGGCGGCCATCTGCGCCAGGGATTGATTACTGTAGATAACCGCCTTCATCAGATTGGCTGAATAGTGACCATGGTAAAAGTCCAGCAGCGCCTGATGCAGGTTACTACCCGGCTTATCCCGTAGCGTTTCCAGATTGCCCCCGTAAAAATGTGCTGCCGGATGGGCCGGATTGATCGTCTCGGCACTGACCTGCCCCATGCGCAAACCGTCCCGCGCGCGCGCCATGGTCAGCTCGGCATTGACCGCGTGGCGTTCCCGGTCAGCATTGACCGGGTCCAGCAACGGCTCAGCAATCGCGTCCGCAAGGCGATCGACGGCAGGCTCCAGCGCATCATTTTCCACTTCAAGGTAATAAGCCGTGCGATAGGATGCCGTGCTGGCGTTGTGACTGCCCCCGTGCTTCTTGAGGAAGTCAGCCAGGCTGTCAGGCTGCGGATAACGCGTTGAGCCCATCAGCACCATGTGTTCAAGGTAGTGCGCCAGGCCAGGCTGTTGTGCAGGATCGTCCAGTGAACCAATCGGCAGCGTTAAGGCCGCCAGCGACTTAGGTGCATCCTTGTCTGATACCAGCAGCACGGTCATGCCATTATTCAGCGTGATCGCCTGATACTGGCGCGAATCCTGTTGGCTTTTACCAATGGTACTGTTAACGGGCTGCCAGCCGGGGCCGGTCTCGGCCTGAACCGTAAACGCCACCAGGCTGAACAGGATGGCCAGGATCAAGCGTGCATGTGTGCGCATGTAAACCTCTTACGTTACCCAAAAGCCGCCTTGCCAGCGCATCGACGGCTGAAAATACAACAAACGTTTTTGGTGCTTTCATCACCTGTAAAGGTGTGACTTACCGATCGTCCTGATGGGCCTGCAGTACCGGCAAGTACCAGTGCTCCGCGGCCTCGGTTATGCGCTGTACATGAGACGCGTCCAGTGCCCTGCACAACCGCTGCAAATAGGGATCGCTCCCCTCGCCCTCCTGCTGATAACCGCCCACCCAGGCCGCCAGCAGACTATTACGGGCTTTGAGCTGAGTCGCCTCATCCGTCAGGAACTGTTGGCTTTTTTTATCGAAACAGGCGTTGAGCCAGGCACCGCCGCTTTTGGTCAGCAGCATTAAGGGTTCCCGCATTCCCTGCAGATAACCTTGCATGTAGCGCGCTAACGTGGCGATGGCGTCATCCGGCGTAACGGCGTGGAAGCACCAGTAACTGTGCTGTCGGCCAAACATCCGGCTTCTGCCGTTACCGCCCAGTGCACAATAAACTAAATGCTCGAGCCACAGTAATAAACCATCATTGATATTCAGCACGCCCGGACGCCAGCGCAACAGACCATCGCTCTGCACCTGGGTCAGCCAACCGGATAACCTGACGCCGTCCAGATCCAGATTGATCTCCCAGCTTTCACCTTCGCTGCGTTGACTGCTCACTTCCGCCGCCACCTCCTGCATCTCTTCGCGCTGAGCCTGCCAGAACAGCTCGCCAAAGGCACCGTAAGGTAAGTTTCCTGCGGCGCGATGATGTGCATAAAGACGATCGGTGTCATCGCCCGTCACCAATGCATTCAGTAACTGGGCATTAATCTGGTAACGCTCCAGGCTGTCCAGGGCAAAAGGCTCGCTATCGGGCAGTTCATTTTCCTCAAGCCAGAAACTGACGCCCAGACGTTGCTGAAACCAGGCCCGAACCGGATGACGCCAGAATCGCAGGAACTGCTCCAGGGCGAGTGTTTCTACGGGCGGAGTGAGCAGGGGCTGGACAAAATCAGGTTGCGGCTGGCCTGTGCCTTGCGCAGCCGGGAGCCACTCGCGGGCAAAGCTGCGTGCCGTCGACGCGGGCTGGAAGTTTTCCGGCGCAAACGGCATGCGGCTGTGTAAATGTTCCAGATGCGCCCTGACCCGCAGTGCGCTCTCGTCCAGATCCAGATCCTCATCACCGGGCAGGTAAAAACTTTGCCCGATATACTCCAGTAATTCAGTGACCAGTACTGAGGGATAGCGTTCGGTGTTGTCCTGGATTGCGCGTCCGATATAGCTGATATAGAGCTGTTGCTGTGCCGAAATCAGGGCCTCCAGAAACAGGTAGCGGTCATCATCACGTCGGCTGCGGTCGCCTTTGCGCGACTGCTGCTGCATCAGGTCAAATCCCAGCGGCGCTAAGGTGCGCGGATAAACGCCGTCATTCATGCCCAGTAAGCATACGACACGGAAAGGAATGGAGCGCATCGGCATCAGGGTACAAAAGTTGATTTGCCCGGCAAGAAAGCGTTGGCTGATGCGCTGCTGGTCCAGCCGACCGCGCAGATCGTCACGCAGCAATACCACCGGGATCGGCTCATCGAAACGTGCGTCCATGCCATATTCAATCAGCGCCTTCCACTGCTCTTCCACCAGCAGTAATGCGGCTTCAGTTTCCGTATCGGCCGTAAAGAACGCATTGAGCAGCTCGCGGCATAAAGGCAGCCAGGCTTCCAGCGGGCGCGGTTCGGACAAGACCTGACGCCAGTGATTAAGCCGTGACAACAGTTCGGCCAGATGGCCCGCCAGTTCGGCCACCAGCCCGCTCGACTCATCGTAAGGTAAAATGCCCTGCCAGTCGCCATGCTGACTTTCCATCGCATAGCCAAGCAGCATGCGTTGCAGGCCAAAGCGCCAGGTGTGCTGACCGGTAACTGGCAAGGACAGTGCCTCAACGCTGGCATCATCCAGCCCCCAGCGCACGCCGGACTCACTTACCCAGCGCCGCAGTAAACGCAGTCCGCTCTCATCAATAGAGAAGTGATTCGCTAAGGCGGGTACGTCCAGCAGCGCCAGCACATCCTCTGAGACAAAACGGCTGTCGGGCAGCGCCAGTAACTGCAAAAAAGCGACAATCGCCGGATGCGCCTGGCTGGCCCGACGGTCAGAGATGGCAAAGGGGAGATAGCGTTCGGTCGGCGCATTGGCAAACACGGCCTGAATAAAGGGCGCATAAGCGTCAATGTCTGCCACCATGACGATAATATCGCGCGCTTTTAACCCTGGACTGGCCTCCATCAGCGCCAGTAAATGATCCTGCAGCACTTCCACTTCGCGTTGCGCGCTGTGGCAGACCTGTATGGCGATCGAGCGATCCTCGGGGTCCAGTTGACGCTTTTGTCCGCTGTAGGCCAGTTCATCCGCCGTCAGGCCAATCACCGCGTTGTCCTGCAGGTTGAGAAGATCGTGCTGCATGCTGTGTAGCAGGTTGTCTTCTTCAACATCGACAAAGGCGTCAATTTCGCTGTTGAGATCCATCTGGCTGAGCAGATAAAGATTATCGCGCCCCAGCTTGCCCCAGGAGGCCAGGAGCGGGTTTGTCAGCTGCTGCTCGCCCTGCTCACTGAACAGCGCAGGCGCGCGCGCCGCGTCACTAAACAATCCACGGTATTCGTCCCGATCGTGGCGGCGACGCTGGCGACTTTGTAACTTCGCCAGAAAGGCATAATCCTGAATGTCACCCCAGTAATCGCGGCAGGGATTCGTGAACAGCAGATAAATATCAATGTGGCGGCCCAGCGCCTGCAACGCCTGCAGATAGACCGGCGGAAGCGCTGAAATACCACAAATAAAAACCCGCTCGGGCAGGTTAGCCGGGGTGGTCTGCGCCTGCTCCAGCGTATGAATAAAGCGCGCATAGAGGTTGGCACGGTGCCATTTAGGCTGGCCCAGTTCCTCGGTGTAATTCACTAAGTCACGCCACAGCGCCGCCTGCCAGATCTGGGCATCGCCCAGGCCGTCAATGTTTTGGCCACGTTCCCAGCTGTTCAGCCAGTCGGCGCGATAAACCAGATACTGGTCAAACAGATCAGCGATACGGGCGCTGAGCTGAAACAGCTTGCGCTTGTCGCCATCGTCGCTCAGGTAATGACGCAGCGAGGCAAACTCATCCTGGCGCAGCAGTGAGGGTAAACGGTGCATCAGCTTCCAGCTCATGCTGGCTTTACTGAAGGCGCTTTCGACCGGAATGTCCGGCAGGACGCGAACAAACATTTCCCAGATAAAGCTGGCCGGTAGCGGGAATTCGATATTCGCCGCAATACCAAAGGTTTGTGCCAGTTCCATCTGTAACCATTGCGCCATGCCCGGACTCTGCACCAGAACCATTTCTGAGGCGAAGGGATCGTCAAGTGGGTCCAGTTTAATCACTCTGGCTGCCAGGCTTTTGAGCAGATCAAGCTGATTAGAGTGATAAACGTGAAACATGAAAACTCCTGTGGAAAATCAAAACGGCATAGCGACGTCAGAGGGTATTCACTCTACCGCGTATCGCATTTGAAGCCTAACAAAAGGCGGTGGGCGATAGCGCCCCCTGGCGGTTAACAGGTTACACGCATCAGGCTGGCGTGACGTTGATGCGGCCCGCTTACCTCGGCTTTTTCCAGCACACAGCCCGCCGGCCCCTGGGTTTTCTCTGACCGGGATTGCCAGCCCGGCACCTCGCGGCCGAGCAGCCGTTGCTCTGCCACGCGCCAGGCTTCGCGTTGTTGCCACTGCTGACTGAATCCCAGCGTCAGCACCCGGTGATACTGCAGCAGAGCGCTGGTGCTGACGGCCATCAGGAGCAGAGCAAACAGGGCTTCCGGCAGGCTGAACCCTCCCGCATCAGAAGCAGTCTTCCGCTGCGGCCAGCGGGCAGTAGTCAATCCAGCCTTGCGGCAAGGGATGAAGACGGCTGCCCTGCACCCTGACCCAGTGCCATGAGGCCATCTCACTGGTGCGGTCTTCACCTTTAAGCAATCCCTTATCATCTGCGGTTCTCTGCAGGCAGCTCTGCCAGCCATACTGTTTCTCCTGCTGGCAGGTCAACGTCTGTTGTTCCGGCCACTGTAATGTCAGCCCCCACTGCAGCGCCGACTGCGCCTGCCAGAATCCCTGAATGAAACGCTGTTCATCGGCCACTCCGCTCATCCCCTGCGCCAGCATCTCACGGCTGGCATGCAGCGTCAGGCTCCCTGTCAGCATGATGATCAACACCATGCCCAGCGCACTGTTGCCCTGCGCCTTCACAAATTCATGCCCTCGACCCAGCGCGCTACCGTTTCGTCCTGTTGACCGGACCGGCCCTGCAGCAAAATGTTGATCAGGCGGCCTTCCCGCTGCACATCAAAGGCTTCCACGGAGAGAAAAGCGGGATCGGACAAGCGCTCCCATCCACCGCCGTTACAGTTATCCACACCGCGCTGCATCTCCAGCTGTTTTTGCCGCAGACGATAGCCGTAATAGTCGCTTTCGCTGTGGCTGCTCCCTTCCCAGTGACCGTTGCTGTTTTCATCAACGCGGATAAGCAGACAGCTCTCCGCTACCGTCACTCCCCCGCTGCCACATTCGCCCTGGCAATATCCCGCCCTGCGCACGGCTTTTTCCAGGGTAGACAGTATTTGCTGCAGCTCCAGGCGCAACTGCACCCGCTGTTGCAGCCTGAGATTTTCACCCAGCAGCAGCGGCATAAAGCGCCCCGCCCCGACCATCAGTACCGCACTGATGGACATCGCAATCAGCATTTCCAGCAGGCTAAATCCGGCCATTTTCATTCACATCCCACTTCATCTGCCAGACACAGGCGAATCCGTGCCCGTGAAGAGATAATCAGCCGCATTCGTCCTGCCGCATTCACCAGCTCAATGCTACCGGCTTTGGCAACGTTGCGGCGTCCGTAAAAACCGGGTTCACCGCGCAACGGCTGCAAGGCGACATCCGCGTGCGGCGCAATAAAATGCAGACGCCTGGCGGCCTCACAGCCGTTGACCGGTGGTTCGGCTACACCAACGCACCAGGGCTGGGTCGTGCGCGCCCACAGAATAAAGTCGCGGTTTTGCCAGTTGGCCTGCGCCCGCACGCTGAGCAGAAAGTTCTGCAGCTGCCGGGCGCTGTCCCGTAGCTGTTGACGCTGCTGCCAGCGTTGCCAGCCCTGAGTGGCAAATGCACTGAGAATACCGACAATCACCATGACGAACAGCAGCTCTGCCAGCGTGAAACCTTTTGACGTTTGTTTTTTCATGGCAGTAGAGTGCGGTGTGGCGGGCGGTCTGGCAAAGTGAAAAACCAGGAACGGGAAGCGGCGCTGCAGAGGCGTTTATCTGGTTGTTGTGTTTAAACAAAAGTTTGCGATCAACGCCGCAATATTACGCCAGACAAACAATAAAAAACCCCGGTATACAGCGCCATACCGGGGTTTTTTATGGGGTGAGATTTAAACGGCAACCGGCGCTTTAATCGCTGGATGCGGATCGTAGCCTTCAATCTCGAAATCGTCGAAGTGATAATCGAACAGCGACGCTGGCTTGCGCTTGATAATAAGCTTAGGCAGGGGCCGTGGCTCACGCGTTAGCTGCAGGCGAGCCTGCTCAAGGTGATTGCTGTACAGGTGCGTATCGCCCCCGGTCCAGACGAAATCGCCCACTTCCAGATCGCACTGCTGCGCCACCATATGCACCAGCAGCGCATAACTCGCGATATTAAACGGCAGGCCGAGGAAGATGTCGCAAGAGCGCTGGTAAAGCTGGCAGGACAGTTTGCCGTCGGCAACATAGAACTGGAAAAATGCATGACAAGGTGCCAGCGCCATCTCGTCCAGCTCACCGACGTTCCAGGCGGACACAATAATGCGGCGGGAATCCGGATCGCGTTTCAGTTGTTCAATCACCTTGGTGATTTGATCAATCTCCTGGCCGCTTGCCGTGCCCCAGCTGCGCCACTGCTTGCCGTAAACCGGCCCCAGATTACCCTGTTCATCCGCCCACTCATCCCAAATTGAGACCTTGTTTTCTTTGAGGTAACCAATGTTGGTATCGCCTTGCAGAAACCAGAGCAGTTCATGAATGATGGAGCGCAGATGGCACTTCTTGGTGGTGACCAGCGGAAAACCATCCTGCAGATTAAAACGCATCTGGTGACCAAAAATTGAAAGCGTGCCTGTACCGGTACGGTCAGATTTTGGTGTGCCTTCGTTCAACACGTAGCGCATTAAGTCCAGATACTGTTTCATTTTTCCTCGTGAAGTTGTTGCTGCGGGCGACGACGGTACGCCCAAATCATCATAATCACACCGGCAATGATCATGGGCAGAGACAGCAGTTGTCCCATGCTGAGTCCACCGGTGAGCAAACCAAGCTGTGCGTCGGGCTGACGGAAGAATTCGACAATAAAGCGGAAGCAGCCGTAGCCGATCAGGAACAGGCCAGAAACGCTGCCCATCGGGCGGGGTTTACGAATAAACAGGTTCAGGATAATGAACAGCACGATGCCTTCAAGAAACAGCTCATAGAGCTGTGAAGGATGACGTGGCAGTACGCCATAAGTGTTCAGTAATGCCTGATATTGTGGGTTGTTGGCTGCCAGCGCGATATCTTCGCTGCGCGAACCCGGGAACAGCATGGCAAAACGGAAGTTGGGATCGACACGGCCCCACAACTCACCATTGATGAAATTACCAAGGCGACCGGCACCCAGGCCAAACGGAATCAGAGGCGCAATAAAGTCTGAAACCTGGAAGAAATGTCGTTTGGTACGGCGAGCGAAGATCAGCATCACCAGAATCACGCCAATCAGTCCACCGTGGAATGACATACCGCCATCCCAGACTTTGAACAGGTACAGTGGGTTATCGAGAAACAGGGGCAGGTTATAAAACAGCACGTAACCAATACGTCCACCCAGGAAAACGCCCAGAAAACCGGCGTAAAGCAGGTTTTCTACTTCCTCTTTTTTCCAGCCGCTGCCCGGCTTATTCGCCCGACGCACCGCCAGCCACATGGCGAAAACAAAACCCACCAGATACATCAATCCGTACCAGTGAAGCGAAAGCGGTCCGATCGAGAAGATTACCGGATCGAACTGCGGAAATGCGATATAGCCGTTATTCATCATTCACCGTATATTTTCAGCCCTGAAAAGGGGACGTGATGCACATAAATTAGGGCTGGGCATAATAGCACAGCCAGTTTTCTGAGTAGCCGCAGAAATGTAACCTGGGTTAACGCCCACCCCGAATCAGGCCGCCCAGACCGCGCTCTTCCATAAACGTCGACACCAGCTGACGCACATCTGACGCCGAGTAAGCTTTGAGCGCCTGGGTACTGAGTTTCTGCACTTCTTCATAATCCAGATGGCGCAGCAGATATTTTACGCGCGAGACATTCTTGCCGTTCATGCTGAGATGGTGATATCCCATCCCTATCAAGAGCGCCACACACATCGGATCGCCCGCCATTTCACCACACAAGCATAATTCCAGATTCGCCAAATGGGCTTCAATGGAAATGGCCTGCAGCGCGCGCAGCATCGCCGGATGCAGTGAATCATACAGATTCGCCACGCGCGTATTGTTGCGATCCACCGCCAGTAAATACTGGGTCAGGTCATTGGTCCCGACAGACACAAAATCGACGCGTGAGGCCAGATGCGGGATCATAAACACCATGGAAGGCACTTCAATCATAATCCCGATGCGCGGCTTCGGAATCGTATAGCCGAGCATCTCTTCCACTTCCGTTCCGGCGCGTTGAATAAGGCGTTTGGCCTCGTCGATCTCATCGATATGGCTAATCATCGGCAGTAAAATGCTCAGATTGCCTGACGCGGCGTTAGCACGCAGCATAGCGCGCACCTGCACCATAAAAATCTCGGGTTGGTCGAGCGTGAGACGAATGCCCCGCCAGCCCAGGCAAGGGTTCTCTTCACTAATCGGCATGTACGGCAACTGTTTGTCTGCCCCGATATCCAGCGTGCGCAGCGTAACCGGTTTTTCATGGAACAGTTGTAACATGCCCTGATACTGAGCAACCTGCTCTTCTTCGGACGGGAAGCCGCTCTGCAGCATAAAGGGAATTTCAGTGCGATAAAGGCCAATACCGTCAACCCAACTGCCCAGCGTCTGCTCATGCTCCGGGCTTAACCCCGCATTAAGCATGACCTGCACGCGCTGACCGCTTCTCAGTTCGCCAGGCCTGTCCACGCCGCCTTCAGCCATTTTACTGAGGGCATTTTCTTCACTGATTAACCGTTGGTACTCCTGCACCAGCACCGGTTCAGGATCGATCAGCAGTTCACCGCGATAGCCATCGACAATCAGCAGACGTTTGTTTAACTGACTAGGCTGAATGTCCGCGCCCATGACGGTCGGAATCCCCATCGCGCGGGTTAAAATGGCCGCGTGGGAGTTTGCCGCGCCGTCGCGGACCACAATCCCCGCCAGCCGCTCGTGGGGAATTTCCGCCAGCGTTGTCGCCGTCAGTTCATCCGCCACCAGGACGAAACGCTCAGGCCAGGCATTGACGCCCACCAGAGAATCATCGAGGTGAAACAGCAAGCGCTGCCCCAGCACCCGCAGATCGCCTGCGCGCTCTTTCAGGTAGCTGTCCGTCAGGCTGGCAAACTGGGCGGCAAATTTTTCAATCACGGTTTTGACCGCCCACTCGGCGACCGATCCGCGTTCGATCTCTGCAAAGAGATCTTTTTTCAACCGTGCGTCAGTTAACAGGTGTGAGTAGAGGTCGAAGATCGCCGCGCTCTCTTTCTGCGCGCTGGCGGTAAAGCGTTTGCTGAAGCGACGAAATTCATTGGCGGCTTCACTCATCGCCAGCGATAAACGTTCGCGTTCACGTTGCTGATCCAGCGTCGAGGCGGCAGAAACCTGATCAAGCAGCGGCTGGGTTTCATCCACCCATCCCGGAGCGACAGCGACACCTGGCGCGGCAGCAATGGCCCGAATGCGCGCCAGACGATACTGACCGAACAACTGACTCAACTGCGATTGAGACAGTAGCGCTGCCAGCTGCGTGGCTAAGGTAACGAGAAACGACTCCTCGCTTTCATCAAACTGTCGATGTTCACGCTGCTGAACAACCAACACGCCCATGAGCTGACGGCGGCTGATAATAGGCACGCCAAGGAAAGAGCGATAGCGCTCTTCCTTTACAGAAGGGATGTACTTATAGCTGGGATGGCTCTGCGCATCGGCAAGGTTAATTGGCTCGGCAAGTCGCCCCACCAGGCCCACAATACCTTCATCAAACGCCAGCTTGACCGTTAAGCCACGCGGTTTTTTCAGGCCGCGTGTGGCCATCAGGTAATAACAGCGACGTTCGTGATCGGCGAGGTAGACGGAACAAACTTCCGTTTCCATCGCCAGGCAGATCTCATTAACCAGAATGTCGAGTGCTTCATTCAGACGTGGCGCACTCGCCACCTTTTCAACAATTTCTCGCAACTGAGTGAGCATAAAGGGCGTGGCCTATCCTCTTTTACGTCGATGGGCAGGATGATTTCGCTGCACCGCACTCTCCTGCATGGACATGACAACGCCAGCAAATTCTTTCATAACCCGACGATAAACATCGCGCTTAAAAGAAACAACCTGACGTACCGGATACCAAAAACTTACCCACCGCCAGCCGTCGAATTCCGGCGTGCTGCTGTGTTGCACATTAATATCTGCGTCATTACACATCAACTGCAGAAGAAACCACTTTTGTTTCTGACCAATACAAACCGGTTTTGTGTCCCAACGCACCAAACGTTTTGGCAACTTGTAGCGTAGCCAGTTACGGGTAGAAGCAAGTATTCGAACATCTTTGCGGTGTAACCCGACTTCTTCGAACAGTTCGCGATACATTGCCTGTTCTGCGGTTTCACCGGGATTGATGCCTCCCTGAGGAAATTGCCAGGAGTGCTGTCCAAAGCGCCTGGCCCATAACACTTGCCCCTGCCTGTTACAAATTACGATACCAACATTCGGGCGGTAGCCATCATCATCGATCACCGGACTACCTCAAAAGCTAAAATTGAATGGTCTGATTGTTTCACACTCCTTACAGGCGGTAAACCACTGGATTTGCGGGCGGTTACAGGCGTAATACTGGGATAACTCACAGACTAATGCGAAGTTATAAACAAAGGACACTAAAAAGAGCGATCTTATTCACGTTTTCTGTGGATAGCTTTGTGCAGAACGCGGGAGTTAACTGAATAACATCTCGGGATACTTCGGAGGAGGCTCAAAACCAGATTGTCTTTTTCAATTGAAATGTAAGATAATTTTTTTGCAGAACCCGCTTTTTACCCACTGAAAATCCACCGGACAAATCCTTCACGCTGACAATTGGCTAAAGATCCACCACAACGCTTTTTATCCACAGCAATCGGCTTAAGCTTGCATCAAAACGGCCAATTCTTGTCAAAAACTGGCAAAGTCAAGGCTGTAAATGGAACCAGTAGGCCGTTCCAGCAAGGGTTATCCCATTTTTCTGTGGATAACTGGGCCTGAGATCCTGTTCATTGTTGATAGCAAGTTGGGATAACCTGCTACATTAGTGAGAGCAGGCAAATTTCACTTCAAAAAAAAGTACTATGTTTCATGTTATTATGTGAGTTATACCGCGTTCTTTCCTGTGGAAAACCTTAGGTTGCTGCAGGCTGCTTAATTATTAATCATTATGAGTTATTCACATGACATTCCTTCCCGGGCCACCTGAAGATGAGGCAACGTTGCTGTCACGCGCGCAGACGCTGGCGGGTTTAACGCTGCAAACCCTGGCTGAACAGGCGGGCATTCCAATGCCTGCCAACCTTAAACGGGACAAAGGCTGGGTAGGTATGCTGCTGGAATTACACTTAGGTGCCAGCGCGGGCAGTAAAGCAGAACAGGATTTTGCCCATCTGGGGATAGAACTAAAAACGATCCCTGTCGATCGCTATGGCAAGCCGCTGGAAACCACGTTTGTGTGCGTCGCGCCACTCACCGGTAACAGCGGTGTGACGTGGCAAAACAGCCATGTTCGCCATAAGCTGGCGCGCGTCCTGTGGGTCCCGGTAGAGGGCGAGCGTGAAATCCCCTTAGCCGAACGTCGGGTTGGCGCGCCACTGCTGTGGAGCCCTGACGCGCAGGAAGATGAGATGCTGCGTCAGGACTGGGAAGAATTAATGGATATGATCGTACTGGGCAAGGTGGAACGTATTACCGCCCGTCATGGTGCCTGGCTGCAAATTCGCCCGAAAGCGGCCAACAGCAAAGCGTTAACCGAAGGGATTGGCGATCGCGGACAGCCGATCATGACGCTGCCACGTGGTTTTTATCTCAAGAAAAGCTTTACCGGCCCCTTACTGGCACGCCATTTCCTGGTCTGACGACGGCGTTCTCATGTCCGATACTGTATTTAAAGGTGAGTTAGACAAATTTGGTGCGTATAATCTTTGTTTAATTTTCGTTTAGGATATGAGTGCAGGTATGTTCGATTGGATTTACGATCCCAACGCCTGGCTGGCGCTGGGTACCCTGACCATTCTGGAAGTGGTGCTGGGCATTGATAACATTATCTTTCTGTCGCTAGTGGTGGCGAAACTTCCCAAACACCAGCAAGCCCGCGCACGTCGTATCGGTTTGATGGGTGCGATGCTCATGCGTCTGGGTTTACTGGCCTCCATTGCCTGGGTCGCTAAACTCACCAACCCGCTTTTCACGTTGATGGATCATGCTTTTTCAGCACGCGATCTGATCCTCCTGTTTGGGGGATTATTTTTGCTGTGGAAATCCAGCATGGAGATTCATGAAACCATTGAAGGCGAGGAAACCGAGCACAAGAGCAACGTTAACTCGTTCTTTGGGGCGATTGTCCAAATCATGTTGCTCGACATCATTTTTAGTCTCGACTCGGTGATTACGGCCGTGGGCCTCTCTGATCATCTGTTTATTATGATGGCGGCGGTCGTCATTGCCGTGCTCATGATGATGTTTGCTGCCCGCACTATTGGCGAGTTCGTTGATCGCCATCCGTCGGTAAAAATGCTGGCACTTTCTTTCCTGATTTTGGTGGGTTTCACCCTGATTCTGGAAAGTTTCGCCGTGCATGTACCAAAAGGTTACATTTATTTTGCCATGTTCTTCTCAATGGCCGTTGAGTGCCTTAACCTTATGCGCAGTAAGAAAAAAGTGAGCTAGCGTTGTCAAGGGCGGCCCCGCGCCGCCCCGTTATTTTCAGATTGATACGATTAACCCAATCGGTAAAAGGATTTATTACTACACTTTTTGCTATGGACGATTCGTGAGGATAAGCATAATGAAAGGGCTGATTAAAATTGTATTACTGGCCGTTGCTGCGGTGACATTAGCGGGATGTAGTTCCAATTATGTCATGGCAACAAAAGATGGCCGTATGATTATGACCGAAGGCAAACCGAGTATTGATAAAGAAACGGGGCTGGTGCAGTACACCGATCAGTCGGGTCATACCGTGCAGATTAACAGTGATGAAGTCTCGACCATTATTGAACGCTAGATGCAAAACGTATCAGCCTGTCGCCACTCCCCTCGTCGGCAGGCTACTTCTCTTTGTTGTTCCCCTTTGTTACCCGCTACGCCTCGCGCTATAGTCCCTGAAGACAGAATACTTATCCCTACAGAAAAGGAAGCCGGCAATGCATTATCACCGTATCCCCCATAGCACGCTGGAAGTCAGCCAGCTTGGATTGGGCACTATGACGTTTGGTGAGCAAAACAGCGAAGCCGACGCCCACGCTCAACTGGATTTAGCTGTCAGTTCGGGCATTAACCTGATTGATACCGCCGAGATGTATCCGGTACCGCCGCGTCCTGAAACCCAGGGGTTGACCGAAAAGTATATTGGTAGCTGGTTAAAAAAGACCGGCAGCCGGGATAAAATTATTCTCGCCAGTAAAGTCGCCGGGCCGACGCGCGGCAACGATGCATCGATTCGCCCTAACATGGCGCTGGATCGCAAAAATATTCGCGAAGCGCTGGACGCCAGCCTGAAACGCCTCAATACCGACTACATTGACCTGTATCAGCTGCACTGGCCGCAGCGCCAAACCAACTTCTTTGGCAAGCTCGGCTATCAATACAGTGAGAACAGCGTGCCTGTCACCTTGTTAGAAACGCTGGAAGCGCTGGCCGAGCAGGTGCGGGCAGGCAAAATTCGTTATATCGGCGTATCGAATGAAACGCCGTGGGGCGTAATGCGTTACCTGCAACTGGCAGAAAAGCACGAGCTACCGCGTATCGTCTCTATTCAAAATCCCTACAGCCTGCTGAATCGCAGCTTTGAAGTGGGCCTGGCGGAAATCAGTCAACATGAAGGCGTGGAACTGCTGGCCTATTCATGCCTGGCCTTTGGTACGCTGAGCGGAAAATACCTTAACGGTGCGCAACCTGCTGGCGCGCGTAATACCCTGTTTAGCCGTTTTACGCGCTACAGCGGTGAGCAGTCGCAACTGGCGGTGGCGGAATATGTGGCGCTGGCTCAACAGCATCAGCTTGATCCTTCACAAATGGCACTGGCTTTTGTCCGTCAGCAACCCTTTGTTTCCAGCACCCTGCTGGGCGCGACCACGCTGGACCAGTTACAGATCAATATTGACAGCGCCAACCTGACCCTCAGCAATGAGGTTCTGGAAGCGCTTGAAGCGATCCATCGCCGTTATACCTATCCTGCACCTTGATATGTACTGCCAGCCGCTGTTGCGCGGCTGGCGTATATCGGCCATCGCCTTTCCCTTTCCCGACAGCCTGACTGCGCGCATTAGGCTTATTCCAGCGCCAGCAGTTCCTCAATGCGTTGCGCGCGACGAATTTCCCGCGGCTCGCCGCTTTCGAACAGGATCTCAGGAATCAGCGGACGGCTGTTGTAGTTGGAAGACATCGACGCGCCGTAAGCGCCGGTATCATGAAACACCAGGTAATCACCAACTTTAGCGGCTGGAATCGCCCGGGTTTCCACCTTGCCACCTTCAAGCTGGGTAAAGACATCGCCTGACTCGCACAGAGGCCCCGCGACCACGCTATCGATCGTCGTTTGCTCGTTGATAGTCCGGTTATCACCTGCCATCAGAGAGATATGGTGGTAGCTGCCGTACATGGATGGGCGCATCAAATCACTGAAGCCTGCATCCACCAGCACAAAGTGACGGCTACCCATCTCTTTTACCGCCCGAACCTGCGAAACCAGCACACCTGACTCTGCGACCAGGAAACGGCCGGGTTCGATTTCCAGCTTCACGGCATGGCCCAGATGTTCAGCTACGCGCTGACGTGCGGCATCCCACAGGCCAAAATAGTGATCGGTATCGATCGCGTCTTCCCCATAGTGATAGGGAACAGACAGACCGCCGCCGGCAGAGATAGCCTCAATATCCTGACCAAATTGCACCACCAGATCGACCATCGCATCGCAGACCTGCTGCAGGTGCGCATAGTCCACGCCTGAACCGATATGCATATGAATACCGATGAGGCGCAGTCCATATTGTTCAATGGCGGCCTGTGCAGCAGGCAGATCGCTGGGCCAGATACCGTGTTTACTGTTTTCGCCGCCAGTATTGGTTTTTTGGCTGTGGCCGTGACCAAAACCCGGATTGATACGCAGCCAGACCGCGTGTCCAGGAGACACGGCACCCAGTTGATGCAGCATGTCGACGGAGCCGGCATTCACCGGCACCTTGAGTTCAGCTATCCTGGCCAACGTGGCGTTATCCAGAACATCGGCGGTAAAGACGATTTCATCGCTGTTGGGCTTAAAGCCTGCCACCAGCGCACGCTCAATCTCGCCCAGGGAAACTGAATCGACTTTTACTCCCGCAGAATGCATCAGGCGCAGAATGTGCGTGTTAGAACAGGCTTTTTGCGCAAAACGCACCACGTCGAAGGCGTGCAGTTGGGCAATGCGCTGTTGAATAATCTGCGCATCATAAGCCCAGAATGGACCGTTATACTGGCGCGCTAGCGGCAATAAATGGTCAACGTTGAGGGCGGATTCAGTCGTATTGAGTGGACGAGGCATGAAATTTTCTCCTGTGGCAATAAAGCCATTAAGCCAGAATCGTGCCATGCCGAAAAATATCTGTTTTAATAGCATCTATGCAAAAATGATATGGAATAGCCCATGGCAAACATCAACTGGCGGCATATCGAGATTTTTCATGCCGTTATGACCAGTGGGAACCTCACTCAGGCTGCAACGCTGCTGCAAACCTCGCAGCCCACCGTCAGCCGTGAACTGGCGCGCCTTGAACGGCAGCTGAGTCTAAAGTTGTTTGAACGCGTGCGCGGCCGCTTACAACCCACGGTACAGGGATTACGTCTGTTCGAAGAGGTACAGCGCTCGTGGTATGGGCTGGATCGCATCATCGATGCGGCAGAGGGATTGCGCCAGTTTCGCCAGGGCGAACTGTCCATCGCCTGCCTGCCGGTCTTTTCCCAGTCACTGCTGCCGCCTGTCTGTCAGACTTTTTTGCAGCGTTATCCCGATGTCAGTCTGAATATCATTCCGCAGGAATCGCCGCTACTGGAAGAGTGGCTGTCGGCACAGCGTTATGATCTGGGGCTTACGGAAACGCAGCATGCCCCCGCCGGCACCGTTCGACAGGCGCTACTGACCTGCGATGAAGTGTGCGTGTTGCCGCAGCAGCATCGACTGGCACAGCACAGCGTGCTGACGCCGCAGGATTTTGCCGGTGAGAACTATGTCAGTCTGTCACGCACGGACAGCTATCGTCAGTTGCTCGACGCGCTGTTTCATGAACAGGGCGTGACGCGCAGGATGGTGATGGAAACCCACAGTGCAGCGTCCGTCTGCGCCATGGTGCAGGCCGGTGTAGGGATTTCGGTGGTGAATCCGCTGACGGCATTAGATTATGCCGACAGCGGTGTGGTCATGCGCCCTTTTAGCGTCGCCGTGCCTTTTACTATCAGCCTGGTCAGGCCGCAACATCGGCCAGCATCGGCCCTGGTCGAGGCGTTTGTGAGCCATCTGCAGCAACAGGTGGCCCGTTTTCCAGATCAGATTGCGAAAAAACTCGCTTAAGCATGCACCCGGGCCGCCGTACCGCCTGACTTGCGGAAGGTGATCAGGCAAACGATCAGCCCAATCGCCGCCAGGCCAGCAGCGGCAACCGGCACCGCCGTCAGTCCATAGCCGCGCGCGATCACTGCACCACCGACCCACGCGCCCAGCGCATTGCCCACGTTAAAAGCGGAAATATTCAGGGTTGAAACCAGATTGGGGGCTTCTTTACCGTGGCGCACAACATTGATCTGCAGGCCGGGAACCGTTGCAAAGGTTGCCATCGCCCACAGGAACAACGTGATTTCCGCCAGCCACAGCGCATGGCTGGTCCAGCTAAACAGCAGTGAGAACAACGTAATCAGCGAAAAACTGCCGATCAGGCTCAGGGAGACTTTACGGTCGGCCATTTTGCCCCCCAGAATATTGCCCACGGTCAGGCCCGCGCCAATCAGGAACAACGTCCAGCTCACGCCACGATCGCCAATGCCGGTAACCTGCAACAGCAACGGTGCAATGTAGCTGAACAGTGCAAACATGGCGGCGGCGAAACATACCGTCATCAGCAATGACAGCCACAGTTTGCCATTTGCCAGCGCGCTGATTTCGCTTGCCAGATTGACCGGCTTCTCATTTTTATTCCCCGGCAGACTGGTGATCAACGCGATAAATGCCAGCACGCCGATAGCCGAAACGCCCCAGAACGTGGCGCGCCAGCCAAACAGCTGACCAAACCAGGTTCCCAGCGGCACGCCTAAGACGTTTGCCAATGTGAGACCGGTGAACATCAACGCGACGGCAGAAGCCTGACGATCGGCGGAAACCAGACTGGCCGCAACCACCGACCCTATCCCAAAGAAGGCACCGTGACAGAGCGCAGTCACCACACGTGCCAGCATCAGTAAGTTATAACTGTAAGCCAGCGCACACAGCAGATTGCCGATGATAAAAATCACCATCAACAGGATCAGCGTTTTCTTACGCGGCAATTTCGCCGTTAACAGCGCCATGACGGGCGCACCGATTGCCACGCCTAATGCATAACCGCTAATTAACCAGCCAGCTGACGGAATGGTCACCCGCAAATCGTTTGCGACTTCCGGCAGCAGGCCCATGATCACAAACTCAGTGGTTCCGATGGCGAACGCACTCAGCGCCAATGCCAGCAATGCAACAGGCATAACACTCTCCCAAAAATGATAATTGCTGCGTGACAGTTGACTCACGCAATGTTATGAACGAGCTATAATTTATGATCTACATCACACTGTGTATTACAGCATAGCTGCCTGTCATCTGATACTCACATAACAACAACAATCTATTGCGTAAATGGCAATAATTGACACGCACTCCAACTACGCTTATTAAACATACTGTTAGAGAAAGAAATTCTGCTTTACGCACCAGACGTTGAGAAAGGTTGCCAGCGAAGTAGCCGTTTTTTTGCTAATACCGATTTTAGTTATCAATAAAGTATTAGCGTTGCCGATATAGCTCTTATGAATCGCCAGATGAAATGCAGTCCTACTGACGCGGAGAGAGAAAATGCAACGGCTTATCGTTTTAATGGTAATCAGTCTTACGGGCTGCTCAGTCGGTCATTATGAATACAGCAGAGAAGCTGAGAAACGCGTTGATATGACCGTGACCGGCATTCCAACCGTGCTGGGTGTGGGCACACTGGGTACCACCATTCCGTTAACCCCGAACTACAGCCTTACGGCGGCCCACGTGGCGAAATATTCGCTTTACCGTGTGAAAGCCTGGCATCCGGAATGCGATCTTGCGGTCGTGTACCACAAAAACAGCGAAGCCAACCTGCCCCCATCATTCCGTAACAGCCATATCGGCGACCAGGTGAATCTTTATGGTTACAGCTTCATCTCCGCCATGCCCGTGAGCTCAACAGGCAAAAACCTGGTGAACACGACGTTAGCCAATGACTGGAATAAAGCAAACTGCGTGGTCGTGGCTGCCAATGCAGGCGTGGTTAAGGGCATGTCAGGCGGCGCAGTTTATAACGCCTCTGATGACACCCTGGCTGGCGTAATTATCGGCTACAGTCAGCGCATCAACGATAACCATAGTGGTAAAACCTTGTATAAAGATGTGGCGCTGTATGTGCCCTACGCCCGTTTTCAGACGTGGCTGGATGATGCTGTGAAATCTTAGGATTTTTCATCCGGCAGTCCGGGATGCGTGCCCATCTGCTGCTGCGGTGGGTTAAGCCATCTGTCTTTGCGCGTTGCTTCGTAGTCGCGATTGAGCGGATAAGTAATGCGATTCTCCGGCTTGCTGACCTCGCCGACCACCAGAAAGCGCGCGTCGGCGTCACTGTTATTAATAAAGGTGTGGCAAATACCGGTGGCGGCCGGAAAAGCCACTGCATCGCCCGGTGACAATGGGTAGAGTTCGCCATTGATCCAGGCGTGGGGATTGCCTTCCAGCACGTAGATAAACTCTTCTTCTGCACTCTCTGCATGAGGATAAGACATGCGTCGTCCGGGTCGTAGCCTTTCATGATGGATGCCGAGACGGGTTAAGCCCGACAGTTTTGCCAGAGGTGTACCAATGGACATCAGCTCATCGCTATCGGAATAATGTTCGTTGTCTTCGCCTTCCAGCGCTTGCCAGTGAAGAATGCAGTCAGGACGTTGCTTCATGATGATCGCTCCAGGTTGAGATTGTCAGCCTGGCAGACGAGGGAGGATTACTCAAGTCGATGCACATTGTGAGGCATGGCGGGCAGCAGAAATGAAAAAGGCCGGAATCACCCGGCCTTTAACCAGCATCTGATAATTACTTTGAGCCAGGGCGCAACGCCGGGAACAGGATAACGTCACGGATGGTATGGCTGTTGGTAAACAGCATGACCATGCGGTCAATACCAATGCCTAACCCAGCCGTTGGCGGTAAGCCATGTTCCAGCGCGGTAACGTAATCTTCGTCATAAAACATCGCTTCATCATCGCCCGCATCTTTCGCATTAACCTGCTGCAGGAAACGCTCTGCCTGATCCTGCGCATCGTTAAGCTCAGAAAAGCCGTTACCGATTTCACGTCCGCCGATAAAGAACTCGAAGCGGTCAGTGATTTCAGGATTCTCGTCGTTACGACGAGCCAGCGGAGAGACTTCAGCCGGATATTCAGTGATAAAGGTTGGCTGAATCAGGTGCGCTTCAGCGGTTTCTTCAAAGATTTCCGTCACTACGCGGCCTAAGCCCCAGCTTTTCTCAACCTTAATATGCAAGGACTGGGCAATGGCTACCGCTTTGTCGAAATCCTCCAGATCGGCCAAATCAGTTTCCGGACGGTATTTCTTGATCGCCTCACGCATGGTGAGTTTTTCAAACGGCTTACCGAAGTCGAATTCCTGTTCACCGTAAGGCACAACGGTGCTGCCTAACACGTCCTGCGCCAGGGTACGGAACAGGCTTTCGGTCAGTTCAATCAGGTCTTTGTAATCCGCATAAGCCATATAGAGTTCCATCATGGTGAACTCTGGGTTATGACGTGGCGAAATGCCCTCGTTGCGGAAGTTACGGTTGATCTCGAATACGCGATCAAAACCGCCCACGACCAGACGTTTCAGGTACAGCTCTGGCGCAATACGCAGATACATATCAATATCCAGCGCATTATGATGCGTGATAAACGGACGCGCCGATGCGCCGCCCGGGATCACCTGCATCATCGGCGTTTCCACTTCCATAAAGTCGCGTCCAACCATGAACTGGCGAATGCCGGCCATGATCTGTGAACGGATTTTGAAGGTGTTACGTGAGTCATCGTTGGCAATCAGATCAAGATAACGCTGACGATAGCGCGTTTCCTGATCGGCCAGCCCGTGGAATTTGTCGGGCAGCGGGCGCAAGGCTTTGGTTAACAAGCGCAGCTCTGAGCAGTGGATCGACAGCTCGCCGGTTTTGGTTTTGAACAGTTTGCCGCGTGCGCCGAGGATATCGCCCAGGTCCCACTTTTTGAACTGCTCGTTGTAGATGCCTTCGGCCAGATCGTCACGCGCCACATACAGCTGAATGCGGCCCCCCACGTCCTGCAGAGTAATGAAGGAAGCCTTGCCCATAATACGGCGCGTCATCATGCGGCCAGCCACGCTGACCTCAATGCCTAAGTCTTCCAGTTCTTCGTTACTCTTCTCGTCATAGCTGGCATGCAGCCGATCGGAGGTGGTATCACGACGGAAATCGTTAGGAAACGCCACGCCGTTTTCACGCAGCACGCTCAGTTTCTCGCGACGCGTTTTCAGTTCGTTATTTAACTCAAGTGCAACGTCAGCGCTCTGCGGTTGTTGTTCAGACATGTCGGTTCCTTATAGCCCTGCTTTTAAACTTGCTTCAATGAATCGGTCCAGATCGCCATCCAGCACCGCCTGCGTGTTACGCGTTTCCACGCCGGTACGCAGATCTTTAATACGTGAGTCATCCAAAACGTAAGAACGGATCTGGCTGCCCCAACCGATGTCAGACTTATTGTCTTCCAGCATCTGCTTCTCGGCATTTTTTTTCTGCATCTCAAGCTCGTACAGCTTCGCCTTCATCTGCTTCATCGCCTGATCTTTGTTTTTGTGCTGAGAGCGATCGTTTTGACACTGGGTTACCGTACCGGTTGGAACGTGGGTAATACGCACCGCCGATTCCGTACGGTTTACGTGCTGACCACCGGCACCGGAGGCGCGGTAAACGTCAATACGCAGGTCGGCCGGATTGATGTCGATATCAATATCGTCATCCACTTCCGGATAGATAAACGCTGAGCTAAAGGAGGTATGGCGGCGACCACCGGAGTCAAAGGGACTCTTACGTACCAGGCGATGTACGCCGGTTTCGGTGCGCAGCCAGCCAAATGCATAATCGCCAGAGACGCGAATAGTGACGGACTTGATACCTGCCACTTCACCTTCTGACTCTTCAATAATTTCAGTCTTGAACCCTCTCGCCTCTGCCCAACGCAGATACATGCGCATCAGCATGCTGGCCCAGTCCTGCGCTTCTGTTCCACCGGAACCGGCCTGCAGATCAATGTAGCAGTCGGCGCTGTCATATTCGCCGGAAAACATACGACGAAACTCAAGTTCACCGAGTTTACCTTCCAGCACGTCCAGTTCAGCCACGGCTTCGTTGAAGGTTTCTTCATCGTCGGCTTCTACCGCCAGGTCAAGCAGCCCCTGCACATCTTCCAGCCCCTGGTTCATCTGATCGAGCGTATTAACGATGGCTTCCAGCGAGGAGCGCTCTTTACCCAGCGCCTGAGCACGTTCCGGTTCGTTCCAGACGTCGGGCTGTTCCAGTTCTGCGTTTACTTCTTCAAGGCGTTCTTTCTTGGCATCGTAGTCAAAGATACCCCCGAAGAACGTCGCTGCGCTCGCTGAGGTCCTGAATACGGTATTTGACCGGGTTAATTTCAAACATGTGTTTAGCGTCTTTTTTACGTTCGATGGAATAAGAAATTCAGCCTGCGAGTTTACCCGAAACCGACGGCAGTTTGTAGCGTTGAGAAAATGCGCAGGTCTTAATCTTTCGGCTCAGTCAGATGGACTGGCTAAGCCGAAACGGGCGTGACGATGGTAATCATGACGACAGGGGGAACAGTGCCGCGCAACCCACCTGCCCGGCTAGCTGAGCGGCCAGAGGTGTTCAACAATCAGTTGCACCGACCGGTTACCGCGGTACTCATTGATATCAAGCCGGTACGCGAGTTCAACCTGACGCACGCTGCTGTCAGGCCACAGCGTGGTATCCACGTTAAACGCGATACCGTCAATCAGCGGCCCGCCTTCCAGCGGCTCAACCATCAGCTTCAGGTGACGTTCACCGACCAGGCGCTGCTGCAGTAGCCTGAACTTGCCGTCGAAAGCCGGTTCAGGAAAGGACTGGCCCCAGGGACCGGCATCGCGCAGCATTTCCGCCGTCTGAATTGAAAACTCGGCGGGCTGTAACGCGCCATCCGACCAGATAACGCCCTGTAACGCTTCTCCGGCCAGCCATTCGCCCACCAGGTCGGCAAAGCGCTGCCGAAATTCCTCGTAGCGCGTCGCTTCCAGCGACAGTCCGGCTGCCATAGCATGGCCGCCAAACTTCTGCATCAGGCCGGGATGCAACGTATCAAGACGTTCCAGCGCGTCACGCAGATGCAAACCCGCAATCGATCGTCCCGATCCTTTCAACATGCCGTCACCGGCAGGTGCAAAGGCAATGACCGGGCGATGGAAGCGCTCTTTCAGGCGGGAAGCCAGAATACCGACCACGCCCTGATGCCATTCGGGGTGATAAAAGGCCAGCCCCAGCGGCAGATCGCTTTGCTCGCTCTCCAGCTTTTGGCATAACGCCAGCGCCTCGCTCTGCATGCCCTGTTCTATCTCTTTGCGCATCTGGTTAAGCGCATCCAGTTCACTGGCTAACATGCGTGACTGGCTGAGATCGTCGGTCAGTAACAGCGCCACGCCAACAGACATATCATCCAGGCGTCCGGCAGCATTAAGCCGCGGACCCAGCGCAAAACCCAGGTCGCTGGCGGCCAACTGGCGGGCATCGCGGTTGGCGATTTCCAGCAGGGCTTTAATTCCCGGTCGGCATTTGCCAGCCCGGATGCGGCTCAGGCCCTGCCACACTAAGATGCGATTATTCGCATCCAGCGGCACCACATCCGCCACCGTGCCCAGCGCCACCAGATCCAACAGGTCCGCCAGATTAGGTTCCGCTCGCGTGGCTCCAAACCAGCCCTGGGTTCGCAGATGCGCGCGCAGGGCCATCATCAGATAAAAGGCCACGCCAACGCCCGCTAACGAGCGAGAGGGAAAATCACAATCCGGCAGGTTGGGATTCACAATGGCATTAGCATCCGGCAGCGTTTCGCCCGGCAAGTGGTGGTCGGTAACCAGCACCGCAATGCCGTGCTGATGTGCCACCTGCACACCGGCGTGGGATGAGATACCGTTATCCACGGTCAATATCATCTCGGCACCGCGCGCCCTGGCCTGCTCCACCACTTCCGGACTCAGACCGTAGCCATCTTCAAAACGGTTGGGCACCAGATACTGCACGTTGCTGTATCCCATGCTGCGCAGTGCCAGCACCGTCAGCGCGGTACTGGTGGCACCATCGGCATCAAAATCGCCCACAATCATGATGCAGCGGCCATCCAGCAGAGCCTGATGAAGCAAACTCACGGCCTTGTCTATGCCGCTTAATGCGCTGAAAGGCAGCAGGTTTTTCGCGCCTCTTTCCAGCTCGGCGGCATCGGTAACGCCGCGTTGCAGATAAAGCCGACGCAGGAGTGGCGGTAAATCAGCCGGTAACGCCAGCTGATTGGCCACCGCCTCACGGCGACGTAGTTCGACTTCGTGCTTTACCACGCCTTAACCACCACGCTTTTGATTATCCAGTACCTGCTTGAGTTCCTGTGGGCTTTGATAGCCTGGGATCATCATTCCGCTGTCGGTCAGAATAGCTGGCGTACCCTGAATGCCGAACAGCACACCCAGTTGGTACTGCTTGCCGATATCAATATTGCATGAGGCTGGCGCATCCATCTTCGGCACATCGCCTTTCATCGCCTCATCAAAGGCTTTGTTGCGATCGGCGCTGCACCAGACGGCCTTCATGGCGCTGGCGACTTTGCCGTTCATGCCTTCACGGGGGAAAGCCAGATAGCGAACGGTGATTCCCAGCGCGTTATAGTCCGCCATTTGCTCATGGAGTTTGTGGCAGTAGCCGCAGGTGATATCCGTAAACACCGTCACCACATGCTGCTCTTTTGGCGCTTTATACACGATCATTTCCGGGACCAGCGCCTCAACTTTCTTATCCAGCAGCGCATTCGTGACGTTGACCGGCTGAGTGCCGCTGACATCATAAAGCGGGCCCTGGATCATGTGTTTACCATCATCGGTAACGTACAGCACGCCACTTTCGGTGAGCACGGTTTTAAAACCCGGCAGGGGCGAAGGTTGAATCTCAGTCTGGTGCAAACCCAGTTTTTTCAGGGAAAGCTGAATGGCGCTGTCATCAGCGTGGGTCAATCCGGAAAAGGCGCTGGCCAGAAGCGCCAGCATGGCAACATGTTTGTTCATTGTTTTCCTTACTATCCGTCGGTTATGCGCGCGGATGATGCTGTTGATGTAACAGTCGCAGACGTTCCGTGGCGACATGAGTATAAATCTGTGTCGTTGAGAGGTCGCTGTGCCCCAGTAACATCTGTACGACACGTAAGTCAGCCCCGTGGTTCAGCAAATGCGTGGCGAAAGCATGGCGCAGCACGTGCGGTGAAAGCTTTTCGCTGTCGATGCCCGCCAGCGTGGCGTAATGCTTGATACGATGCCAGAAGGTTTGTCGCGTCATCTGCTGGGCGCGGTTACTGGGAAAGAACACGTCCAGCGTCTGCCCATTGAGCAGCCATGGCCGCCCGTGCTCCATATAATATTCCAGCCAGTAAACCGCCTCTTCACCTAATGGCACCAGGCGCTCTTTATTGCCTTTACCGATCACCCGCACCACGCCCTGACGCAGGCTGACGTCATTCAGGGTCAGTCCCACCAGTTCTGAGACACGCAAGCCGGTGGCGTATAACAATTCCAGCATGGCTTTATCGCGCAGTTCAAGCGGCACATTGACATCCGGCGCCTGCAGCAGGCGATCTACCTGCGCCTCGCTCAGATCTTTTGGCAACCGCTGGGGCAATTTGGGGGCTGCCAGCATCGCGCTGGGATCGTCAGATCGAATCTTTTCGCGGTAGAGGTACTGAAACAGGCGGCGCATGGCGCTGAGCAGGCGTGCAGAGCTGGAGGCTTTATAGCCGCCCTCAAGCCGCTCCGCGAGAAACTGTTGCAGATCGGGCGCACTCAGTGTCGTGAGCGTCAAACCGTTATGCACCAGCCAGCCAGTGAGGGTTTGCAGATCCTGTCGATAGGAAGACAGGGTATTTTGCGCCAGATTGCGCTCAATCCACAGCGCATCAAGAAACTGTTCTGTCAGTTCACTATCTTGCACGTTTTCCCCACCGTTCAGTATGAAATCGTGCTCATTATGCCTGATTCAACCCTGCTTCTGATACAATTACGCCAAAGTCAGGATTAACAGAGCACTATCTGCATGAAAATAGGTCTTTTTTACGGTTCCAGTACCTGTTACACCGAAATCGTAGCGGAGAAAATTCGGGATTTTATTGGTGACGAGTTAGTGACGTTGCACAACGTGAAAGATGACGATCCGCGTCTGATGGAAGAGTATGATCTGTTGATTTTGGGCATTCCTACCTGGGATTTTGGTGAGTTACAGGAGGACTGGGAGGCAATCTGGCCTCAGTTACCCACTCTCAATCTGCATAACAAGATAGTGGCACTGTACGGCATGGGCGACCAGATTGGCTATGGCGAGTGGTTTTTGGATGCTTTGGGCATGCTGCATGAGCTGCTACAGCCAATGGGCGTGCAGTTTGTCGGCTACTGGCCACTGGACGGCTATGAATTCACCAGCCCCAAACCGCTGAGCGCTGATGGCAAACAGTTTGTCGGGCTGGCGCTGGACGATGTTAATCAGTTTGAAGCGACGGATGAGCGCGTCGAACAGTGGTGCGAACAGATTCTGACCGAGACTGCCGACCGGCTGTAACCTCTGTTCTGCAGCCCTTGTCCAGAAAGCGGTGTTAAAAAACCGCCGTTCAGAAACGGGGGCTAAGAAGCCGCTGTTAATTCACCTTCTTCAGACAGGGTTATCCAGAAATCATTGTTTTGAAGGCCATGTTTTGAAAAACATGTTTTGAAAACCGTGCTTTAAAGCCGCGTTCTGAAAGCCCTGTCCTGGGCGCGTTATTCTGGAAACCTTATTCAGGAAACGTTGTTCTGCAAAAAGTGTTGTGGGAAGCGTGTTCTGAAAACATGGCTCTGGAAGCCTTGTTCAGCGCGTCAGGTGTCACTGAAACAGCGAGCCCGTAACGCGCGCCATTCCTCTGGCTGCATGTTGTCCTGCATCAGCCAGAGCCGTAAAGTCTTGCCGTTGCCGTTGCGCAGCACCAGTAATACCGCGCCGGGTAACCAGTACAACGGCTGCTGCGTTTGCCAGCTGTCACCTTGCCAGCCCCAGTCGCGATTGCTGTCGCGCTGTAACCAGCCGTGCCGTTGGCGCAAACGGCGATCCTGTCGCCACCCTTCCCACAGCACTACGGCGACCAGGACAGGCTTAATCATCCACTCTGCCGCAGGCAGCTCCATTATCCCGACGCCTGCTATAGTCATTAACAGCGTCAGGGTTAAGGCCGTGCGTGCGTGCCAAGAGGGATGAAGGTTACATCGCCACCGGTCCGCGTTCACGATTGCGCTGCTGGATAAGTTTAACCATACGATTCAGTTCGGGATCGCCCGGTTCGCCATGGTTCATCAACCAGTTGAAAAGATCGGGATCGTCACTTTTCAGCAGGGCGATAAACACTTGCTTATCCGTGTCGTTGAGCGTGTCATATTCGTACTTAAAGAACGGCATAATAGCGATATCCAGCTCCAGCATGCCACGACGGCAGGCCCAGTGAATTCGTGATTTATCATCAATATCCATGCAACAGTTTCCACATTTCACATCGTGGCCGCTAGTGTACCCTGGATTAATGCTGACTGCAGGCTCACAACGCAACCCTGTGCAACGCGCCGCAGAGTCAGGTTTTTTTAACGCCTCAGTACGCGTTTTGTGCGCCCTTTTCAGTAAACAGGTTGCATTGCCAGTGTGCTCTTTTAACATTGAAGACATTGTTCCGGATGAACCTTCATACTCAGGATTTATCGATGCCAACATTTACGCTTCCCCCACGTCAGCCCGCAGCCTCGTCACGCCTGCCGTTAACGTTAATCTCTCTGGATGCCTGGGCACTGGTTTCCGTCGTCGGCCCCGACAGCACACCTTATTTGCAGGGCCAGTTGACTCTGGATGTGGCAGCGCTGGATGCGGCTCACCATCTGCCTGCCGCCCACTGTGATGCTAAGGGCAAGATGTGGAGCAACCTGCGTCTGTTTCATCGTGGTGAGGGCTATGCCTATTTGGTGCGTCGCGAGCTGCGAGACACGCAGTTGCCTGAGCTGAAAAAATATGCCGTTTTTTCTAAAGTCACTCTGGCGGCGGATGACGATGTCGTTTTGCTGGGCGTCGCCGGTTTCCAGGCGCGTGCCGCGCTGGCGAATGTCTTTGACACGCTGCCCGACCACTCAACTCCCGTAGTACAGCAGGGGGATACAACGCTGTTGTGGTTTGAACATCCCGCAGAACGTTTTCTGCTGGTCACGTCGCTTTCACAGGCAGAAGCGCTGAAACAGAGGCTGGCAGAGGATGCGCAGTTCAATGACAGCACACAGTGGCTGGCGTTAGATATCGAAGCCGGTATTCCGATTATCGACGCGGCTACCAGCGCGCAGTTTATTCCCCAGGCTGCAAACATGCAGGCACTGGACGCAATTAGCTTTAAAAAAGGCTGTTACACCGGCCAGGAAATGGTGGCAAGGGCCAAGTATCGCGGCGCGAATAAACGTGCGCTCTACTGGCTGTCAGGCCAGGCCAGTCACCTGCCCACCGCTAACGACTCGCTTGAGCTGCAGATGGGCGAGCGCTGGCGTCGCACGGGCACCGTTCTTGCGGCGGTCCAGCTGGACGATGGCGTAACCTGGGTGCAGGTCGTGATGAACAACGATCTGGAGCCGGACAGCGTACTACGTGTTGAAGGCGATGAAGGCGGTAAGCTGCAGATTCAGCCCTTGCCTTACTCGCTGGAAGAAGGCTGAGTTCAGGGGCGGGATTTTGTCCCGCCCTTTTTTCTTTACATAACGTAGAAGTAGATGGCGCAGAAATGGCAAATACAGCCGCCTAAAACAAAACCGTGCCAGATAGCATGATTAAAGGGCACCCGACGCGCGACGTAAAAAATCACGCCCAGGGAATAGATGATGCCGCCCAACGCCAGCAGCCAGATCCCGCCAGCCGACAGTTTCATCGCCAACTGATAAACCACAATCAGCGAAAGCCATCCCATGCAAAGATAAGTAACCAGGGACAGCACCTTAAAGCGATCGGCGATAGTCAGCTTAAAAAGAATGCCCAACAGCGCCAGGCCCCAGATGACCGCCATTAATCCATAGGCCAGAGGCGACTGTAACCCTACCATCAGGAACGGCGTATAAGTGCCTGCAATCAACAAGTAGATAGCGCAGTGGTCAACTTTTTTCAGCACGCGCTTAGCACGCGGATGGCTGACAGCATGGTAAAGCGTTGAGGCCAGAAACAACAGAATCATGCTGCCGCCGTACAGGCTGGAACTGACGATAGTGGTTATTCCAGCGTTCATCGCCATTGCCTTATCAAGCAACAGCACTGATCCTACAATCCCAAACAGGCAACCGAGCCCGTGACTGATACTGTTGGCAATTTCCTCTGCCAGTGGATAACCCTGCGTCGGTAAACTTTTGTGAGTCATAACATTCCTGCCTGAAAAGTGATAACAACTGCAGCTTTATCGTGCAACAGAGTACCCAGAAAAAGTTTCAGTGTACAAGTGTAAGCTTAAAATAATTATTGCGGTCAACCCCTGCGCGATTTCTGGTAAAATGCTGGCTAGTCAATTGCCTGATGAGTTTTTCCATGTTCTCGCATCACGATCTTGCCACCCTGAACGATCTTGAAATGCAGGTTTATCAGTACATCATCAAACATCGCGACAGTGTCAGTTACATGACCATCCGCGATCTGGCCGAACAGGCAGCGGTGTCGACCACCACCGTATTGCGTTTTTGTCGCAAAATGCAGTGTGAAGGCTGGTCAGAATTTCGTATCCGGCTGCGTCTGGCGCAGGAGCAAACGGCCCCTGTGCTGCCGGTCTCGGGCGTCGCGGATATGCTGAGTTTCTTTAAAAGCATCAACAACGATGAGTTTGAGCAGGTCATGCGTCAGGCGGCAGAGATGATCAATCTGGCTGAGCGGGTGTTTTTTATTGGCGTGGGAACATCGGGAAGCCTGGGAAAATATGGGGCGCGCTTTTTCTCGAACGTCGGTAAGTTCAGCCATGCCATTGACGACCCCTATTATCCGGTGAGTCCGAGCTTATATGAAAACGCCCTGGCTATTATCCTTTCTGTTTCTGGTGAAACGGAAGAAGTGCTGCGTATCGCCAGTCAGTTCAGCCTGAATAAGTGTAAAATCATTGCCATCACCAATAGTGAAACCTGCTCACTGGCAAAAATGAGCGACTTTACGGTGTCTTATCATGTACCGGTGATACGAATGGCAGACCACAGCGATATTACGACTCAGGTCCCGGTCATGTATATTATTGAGTCTTTAGGTCGAAAACTGGGTAAATAAAACAAGGCGTTTTTTTGCCGTAACAAATCCCTTTTTTGCTACGGTGTTATAGCGTGACATTATTAAGTGCTTTGCTACACTCAGCCCAATTTTATTGTCAGGGGAGAGAGCGTAATGAGCTTACCAAGAACGTTTCTGTGGGGCGGTGCGGTCGCGGCACATCAGGTGGAAGGCGGCTGGGATCAGGGCGGTAAAGGCATCAGTATTGCCGATGTGCTGACCGGCGGTTCGCATGGTGTGGACCGGGTCATCACCGACGGCGTCCAGCCCGGAAAATTCTATCCTAATCATCAGGCTGTTGAATTTTACTCTCATTACAAACAGGATATTGCGCTGTTTGCTGAGATGGGTTTTAAATGCTTCCGCACCTCCATTGCCTGGACCCGTATTTTCCCGAATGGCGATGAACTGCAACCCAATGAAGCCGGTCTGCAATTCTATGACGATCTGTTTGATGAATTACTTAAATACGGTATTGAGCCGGTTATTACCCTTTCCCATTTTGAAATGCCCTATCACCTGGTTAAAGAATACGGTGGCTGGCATAACCGTAAAGTCGTCGATTTCTTTGTTCGCTTTAGTGAAGTCGTACTGAAGCGTTACAAGAACAAAGTAAAATACTGGATGACCTTTAACGAAATTAATAATCAGCGTAACTGGCAATATCCGCTGTTTGGTTACTGCTGCTCAGGCGTTATTTTCACTGAACATGAAAAACCTGAACAGGCGATGTATCAGGTCATGCATCATCAGTTTGTTGCCAGCGCCAAAGTAGTGAAGCTGGGTCATGAGATCAACCCGGACTTTCAGATTGGCTGCATGATCGCCATGGTGCCGGTTTACCCCTTCTCCTGTCATCCGGATGACGTCCTGCTGGCGCAGGAAGCGATGCATCAACGTTATGTATTCAGTGACGTGCAAATGCGGGGTTACTATCCGGCTTATGCACTGAAAGAGTGGGCGCGCAAAGGCTATCACATTGAAATGGAAGCTGAAGATGCTGAAATCCTGCGTAATGGCTGCGCGGATTACGTGGGTTTCAGCTATTACATGAGTACTGCCGTGCAGACCAGCGCCAGCGGCGTAGATGACCCCATTACCGGTTTTGAAGGCGCGGTTAAAAACCCGCATGTTAAAGCCTCAGACTGGGGCTGGCAGATTGATCCCGTTGGCCTGCGCTATACGCTTAACGAGTTGTACGAGCGCTACCAAAAACCCCTGTTTATTGTGGAAAATGGCTTTGGTGCCATCGATAAACCGAACGCACAGGGCGTCATCGAGGATGATTACCGCATTGATTATCTGGCTGCACATATTGAAGAGATGAAGAAAGCCGTTACACATGATGGTGTGGATCTTATGGGATACACGCCGTGGGGCTGTATCGACTGTGTGTCTTTCACCACCGGTCAGTACAACAAACGTTACGGTTTTATTCATGTGAATAAAAACGACGATGGCAGCGGCGATTTCTCGCGCGCGAAGAAAAAGAGCTTTGCCTGGTATCAACAGGTTATCGCCAGCAACGGCGAAAAACTGTAAGCCCGTGCCGCAGCGCTCTGCTGCGGCATAATTTTAGCGCCCGCCGGCGGCATCAATAATGCTGCCGGTAATGTAAGAGGCGGCATCGCTGGCTAACCAGACGATGGCTTCTGCAATTTCTTCGGCATCACCGCCGCGCCCCATTGGAATTCCGCTGGCAAGCCGGTCGACTCTGCCCGGCTCGCCCCCGTCCGCATGCATCTCGGTGTAGATCATCCCCGGACGTACGCCATTGACACGGATTCCCTGCTGAGCGACTTCCAGCGACAGGCCTTTGGTCATCGTATCCATCGCGCCTTTCGATGCTGCATAATCGACATATTCATTTGGCGACCCCGTGCGGGCCGCAGCAGACGACACATTAACAATGCTACCGCCCTGCCCGCCATGATGGGTTCCCATGCGCCGGACGGCTTCCCGACTGCAGAGAAAGGGGCCAAGCACGTTGGTGGCAAAAACCTGCTGAATACGCGAGGCATCCAGTTGCTCAAGGCGACATTGCTGGAACAGTATGCCGGCGTTATTCACCAGCAGCGTGAGCGGCAGATCTTCCTGATCCAGCCGCTGAAACAGCGACATCACCTGCGCTTCATCACTGATGTCGGCCTGAACGCTAAAAGCCTCACCGCCCTGACGCACTATCTCATCCACAACCTGATGGGCCTCACTGGCGCGTGAGCGGAAATTTACCGCCACCCGGTAGCCTCGGGACGCCAGTAAGAGGGCCGTCGCGCGACCAATGCCGCGACTGCCGCCGGTAACGAGTGCGAGTTGCATGGCTGTCTCCATAAAAAAGGGCCGAAAATCGGCCCTCAGAAATAAATGCGTTAACCTGACTTAAGCATAGTCGCTCATCGGCACACACGAACAGAACAGGTTACGGTCGCCAAAGACATCATCCAGGCGCTTGACCGTCGGCCAGTATTTATTGTGTCCGCCTGCCGGGAACACGGCCAGCTCACGGCTGTAGGGATGCGACCATTCTCCGATGACTTCCGTTTGCGTATGAGGCGCATTGACCAGCGGGTTATCCTCAAGTGACCACTCTCCCTGCTCAACCCGACTGATTTCCATGCGAATCGCCAGCATGGCATCAATGAAGCGGTCCAGTTCGATTTTGCCTTCCGATTCTGTCGGTTCCACCATGAGCGTTCCGGCTACCGGGAATGACATGGTCGGCGCATGGAAGCCATAGTCGATAAGGCGTTTAGCGATATCCAGCTCACTGATACCGGTTTGCTCTTTTAACGGACGAATATCGAGAATACATTCGTGCGCCACACGACCATCGCGTCCTGCGTAAAGAATGGGATAGGCCGATTTCAGGCGGCTGGCAATATAGTTAGCGTTAAGGATCGCGACCGAACTGGCCTGCTTCAGTCCTTCTGCCCCCATCATGCGGATATACATCCAGCTGATAGGCAGAATGGATGCGCTGCCAAATGGCGCAGCGGAGACGGCGCCCTGCTGCGTCAGCATGCCATCAATCTGCACCACGCTGTGTCCCGGAACAAACGGGGCCAGGTGGGCTTTCACGCCGATCGGTCCCATTCCCGGGCCGCCACCGCCGTGCGGTATGCAGAAGGTTTTGTGCAGGTTGAGGTGCGAAACATCTGCGCCGATGTAGCCTGGCGTGGTAATGCCCACCTGTGCATTCATGTTGGCACCATCAAGGTAAACCTGACCACCGTGCTGATGCACGATCTGGCACACCTCTCGGATGGTTTCTTCATAAACACCGTGGGTGGAGGGATAGGTCACCATAATGCATGACAGTTTATCGCCGGCCTGAGCCGCTTTTTCACGCAGGTCGCCAAGGTCGATATTGCCCTGTTTGTCACAGGCTACCACCACGACATCCATGCCTGCCATCTGCGCTGAGGCCGGATTGGTGCCATGCGCCGAGCTGGGAATCAGGCAAAGATGACGTTCACCTTCACCGCGGCTTTCGTGGTAACGACGAATCGCTAACAGTCCGGCATATTCCCCCTGCGCGCCCGAGTTAGGCTGCATGCAGAGGGCATCGTAACCGGTCAGCTGTACCAGCCACTGTGAAAGCTGCCCTATCATTTGCAAGTAACCCCCCGCCTGTTCTGCCGGGCAGAACGGATGCAGTTCGGCAAATTCAGGCCAGGTGATGGGGATCATCTCGGCGGCAGCGTTGAGTTTCATGGTGCAGGAACCCAGCGGAATCATCGCCTGATTCAGTGCCAGATCTTTTTTCTCCAGGCTGTGCATATAGCGCATCATCTCAGTTTCACTGTGATGACGGTTAAACACCGGATGAGAGAGAATTTCACTTTTACGCTGCTGCCCGGCCGGAACCGACTGGCTGTCAGCCGCGACCTGGCTGTCGAGTTGGTCGATATCCTGACCGTGTTCATCACCCAGCAGAATAGCGAACAGCGTGCTGATGTCTTCACGGCGCGTGGTTTCATCCAGTGTGATGCCGACTGCATTATGAATGTCGCTGCGCAGGTTAACGCCAAAACTCAGCGCACGGTTAAGCACGCCCGCTTTATCTGCAACCTCTACCGTCAGCGTGTCAAACCAGTGGCTATGACGCAGTTTCAGCCCGCCACGCTGGAGTCCGGCAGCCAGAATATCGGTGAAGCGATGGATACGCGACGCAATACGTTTCAGTCCAACCGGCCCGTGGAACACCGCATACAGCCCCGCGATATTGGCCAGCAGCACCTGTGAAGTACAGATGTTGGAGTTGGCTTTTTCACGACGGATATGCTGCTCGCGGGTTTGCATCGCCATACGCAGGGCGGTATTGCCTGCCGCATCGCGGGAAACGCCGATAATACGGCCTGGCATAGAGCGCTTGTGCTCGTCGCGGCTGGCGAAGAAGGCGGCATGAGGCCCTCCATAGCCCATTGGCACACCAAAGCGTTGGGCGGAACCAAATACAATGTCCGCCCCTTGTTTGCCCGGCGACTCAAGCAACACCAGCGCCATAAAGTCGGATGCCATGCTCACCACCACCTTGCGCGCTTTCAGCTCGCTAATCAGGTGGGTAAAGTCATGTACTTCTCCGGTGGTGCCGACCTGCTGTAGCAGCACACCAAACAGGTTGTCGTGATCCAGCGCTTTGGCCGGACTATCGATAATCAGTTCAAAGCCAAAGGTTTCGGCGCGGGTACGCACCACATCCAGCGTTTGTGGATGAATATCGTCAGCGATAAAGAACCGGTTGGCATTTTTCAGTTTGCTGATGCGTTTTGACATCGCCATCGCTTCAGCGGCGGCAGTGGCTTCGTCCAGCAGTGAAGCGGAGGCAATGTCCATGCCGGTCAGATCAATCGTGACCTGCTGAAAGTTAAGCAGTGCCTCAAGGCGGCCCTGCGAGACTTCTGGCTGATAAGGCGTATAAGCCGTATACCAGCCCGGATTTTCCAGCATGTTACGCAAAATTACCGGCGGCGTGATCACCGCACTGTATCCCATGCCAATCCAGGATTTATAAAGCAGGTTTTGTCCGGCAATGGCCTTTAACTCAGCCAGCGCCTGTTGTTCAGTTGCGGCATCGCCGACAGCGGGCGGGCCTGGCAACTGAATGTCGGCGGGGACGATAGAACCAATCAACGACGCCAGAGAGCTGGCACCGATCGCCTCCAGCATGACGGCCTGTTGTTCTGGCGACGGACCAATATGGCGCTCGATAAAGGCACCGTTGTGTTCAAGCTGGCTGAGAGTCTGAGTCATGAGCTGTAAATCCTGAATCGGGCTGGGGAACAGAGAATGCAAGTCAGATATGTGCGGCCTCGCTCAGAGGCCGCACAACGATTACTCGTCGATGGAGGCTTTATAAGCATCCGCGTCCAGCAGCGAGTCAATTTCGGACTCATCGCTGGCTTTGATCTGGAATAACCAGCCACCGTCATAAGGCTCGCTGTTCACCTGTTCAGGGGAATCGTTCAGGGAGTCGTTCACTGCCACAATTTCACCGCTGACGGGCGCATAAATATCTGAAGCGGCTTTGACCGATTCGGCGACGGCGCACTCTTCTCCGGCAGAGAAGGTGGCACCGACCTCAGGCAGGTCAACAAACACCATATCGCCCAGTAACTCCTGCGCATGTTCGGTGATACCAACGGTATAGGTACCGTCCGCATTTTTGCGCAGCCATTCGTGACTGTCGCGGTATTTCAACTCTGCTGGCACATTGCTCATCGCCATTTCTCCTGTAATTATATGTTACTGCGCAACCGGTTTTCCGGCGCGAACGAAAATCGGTTTAGTGACTTTTACAGGCATTTCACGGTTACGGATCTCAACAATCGCGTTCTCACCGATACCTGCCGGCACGCGGGCCAGGGCAATGCTATAACCCAACGTAGGGGAGAAAGAACCGCTGGTGATCACACCCTGCTGCATCTGACCCTGTTGATCGGTAAAACGTACGGGCAAGCCGTTACGCAGTACGCCTTTTTCCGTCAGAATCAGCCCAACCAGTTTTTCAGTGCCCTTTGCTCGCTGGCTTTCCAGCGCTTCACGTCCAATAAAGTTGCGGTCAGTTGGCTCCCAGCTAAGCGTCCAGCCCATATTGGCCGCCAGCGGTGATACGCTCTCGTCCATTTCCTGACCGTAGAGATTCATGCCCGCTTCCAGACGCAAAGTATCACGTGCGCCCAGTCCCGCAGGTTTGACGCCTGCGCTCAGCAAGCGCTGCCAGAACGCGACGGCTTCGGCGGCAGGGAGCGCAATTTCATAGCCCGCTTCGCCCGTATAGCCGGTGGTGGCGATAAACAGCTCTCCGGCTTGTACACCAAAGAAGGGTTTCATGCCCTGCACCGCCTGGCGCTGCGCATCGCTGAATAACGTTTGCGCTTTTTGCTGGGCCTGCGGGCCTTGTACAGCGATAAGCGCCAGATCGTCACGCTCTGTTAACGCGACGCCGTAACCCTGGGCATGCTCACTGATCCAGGCCAGATCTTTTTCACGCGTCGCGGAATTGACCACCAGACGGAAAAACGTCTCGTCCATAAAATAAACAATCAAATCGTCAATCACGCCACCGGAGGCATTCAGCATGCCGGTGTAGAGCGCTTTGCCCGGCTGGGTCAGTTTGGCGACATCGTTTGCCAGCAGGTAGCGCAGAAACTCGCGCGTGCGCTCACCTTTCACATCAACAATCGTCATATGCGACACATCGAACATGCCGGCATCGCTGCGTACAGCATGATGCTCATCCATTTGCGAGCCATAGTGCAACGGCATCATCCAGCCGTGGAAATCCACCATCCGCGCGCCATTTGCCTGGTGCTGTTCAAACAACGGTGTGTGCTGAGTCATAACCATCCTGTGCAGAAACGAGTGAGTTTGAAACTACGCCGCCATGTTGCCGACGCAAACGTTCTCTTTGCCTTGACGTTACCACCGAACCTGACGATTAACCATAAGCAAAGCGAGGTCGAAAGACGTTGCACAGCCTAACCAGGGAGAAAGGCAAACAGGACAAAAAACTGTAATTTTGTGATTAGCCACGCAATAAATACGCCATGGTGATTTATACGCAGCAATTTTATGCGCGAAGCCTGGCAGGATGTTAAAAAAATAGCGGGACGAAAAGGCTCAGGGATAAAAAAAAGTAATGCGAAACATCAGGCAAAATTAGAATAAATCAAATGAGGCGCAATCAGGGTGCAGCACTGCATTTTTATGGTGCAGCGGATTAAGGCGATAAAAAAAGCCAGCACGAATGCTGGCTTTTTGCTTCAGGATGGCTTTAGCGAAGCCACTCTGGCATATCATTCAGGCCCATTGCCTGGCGGAGCATTATCGGCTTCACGCCCGGCAGATTATCGGCTAATTTCAGGCCCAAATCGCGAAACAGCTTCCTGGCAGGATTGTTGCCTGCAAACAATTCACGGAAGCCCTGCATCCCGGCCAGCATCATTGCTGCACTGTGCTTACGACTGCGCTCATAGCGGCGCAGATAAAGGTGCTCTCCAATATCTTTGCCCTGCTGATGCAGGCGACGAATTTCGCCGATCAGCTCTGCGGCATCCATGAATCCCAGATTGACGCCCTGCCCTGCCAGCGGATGAATGGTATGCGCCGCATCGCCCACCAGCGCCAGTCGGTGAGCGGCAAAGTTACGTGCATAACGTGCCGTCAGCGGGAAACACTTGCGTTCCCCTTCCAGCTCGCACAGCCCCAGCCGCATATCAAACGCGACGGACAACTGTTGATTGAACAGCGACTCTGGCATGGCTTCCAGGCGGCTGGCTTCCTGAGGTGAAAGCGACCAGACGATTGAGCAAAGATGCGGATCCTGCATGGGCAGGAACGCCAGAATGCCATCGCCGTGAAAAACCTGACGAGCCACGCCGCCATGGGGCAAGGCTGTACGAATATTCGCCACCAGCGCATGGTGGTCGTAATCCCAGAAGGTCAGGGGAATGTCGGCTTTGTTACGCAACCAGGAGTTGGCTCCGTCCGCCGCAACCATCAGCCGCGCGCTCATCATGCTGCCATCTTGCAGCGTAATAAAAGCTTCATTATCGCCAAATGCCACTTGCTGTAGCTGTGAAGCAGCCAGTAACGTGACATCACTGCAGTTGCTGGCGCGCTGCCACAGGGCGGTGTGGATCACGGGATTTTCGATGATGTGCCCAAGATGCGCCAGCCCCTGCTGCTCACCATCAAATGCGATCGCGCCAAAGCTGTCACGCTCCCAGACTTCCATCGCCTGATAAGGACTGGCGCGAAGGGACAAAATAGTTGACCAGACATCCAGCTTTTGCAAAAGACGTTCACTGGCCGCATTAATCGCGGATACGCGCACAGAGGGAGATGCGCCTGCATCAAATTGCGGCTCGGCCGACTGTTCCAGCACGGCAATGCGTAATCCGCTCCCTTGCAGACCGCAGGCCACTGCCAGCCCTACCATTCCGCCGCCAGCGATCACCACATCGTAAGTTTGCATCAGTGCCTCTCAGTTAACGCTTAACCCAGCCGAGCGTACGCTCAGCCAGAAGATTTCTCAGCCACGGCAGATGATCCATTGCCAGCAAGCCCAGGTTGCGCCCGACGACCAGCGGCGCATGACGATTAGCAAACAGACGTACCAGCCCGTCAGTGATGCCCACGGTAATGGCCCGGTCCTGTTGGCGACGTTGCTGGTAGTGCTGCAAAACCCCGTAGCTACCGGGATCTTGCTGCTGCCGATGTGCATTGGCCAGGGTTTCAGCCAGTGACATCACATCCCGCAGACCCAGGTTAAATCCCTGACCGGCTATCGGATGCAGCGTCTGCGCAGCGTTTCCGACGGTGACTACACGATGGGAAACCGCAGGATTGGCCTGCTGTAACGCCAACGGATAAACATCACGCTTGCCGGTATGGGTGAATTTGCCCAGCCGCCAGCCAAAGGCGCGCTGAAGCTGGCTGAGGAAGACCTCGTCGTTCCAGCTTTCTACCTGCGGGCGCTGCTCCAGCGGATGGCACCACACCAGCGACAGACGGTTGTTTGACATTGGCAGCAGCGCCAGGGGGCCAAACTCGGTAAAGCGTTCAAATGCCCGGCCCTGATGAGGACGCTCACTGGTGACGTTGGCGATAAGCGCCAACTGCTGATAGGCCTCTGTCTGCCACTGAATGCCGCAGGCGGCAGCAACGGCAGAACGGGTGCCATCAGCGGCCACCAGTACCTCGCCTTCCAACTGCTCACCATTATCAAGCGTAACCTGCACGCGTTCCTGGGTGCGGGCTACCTGAGTCACGCGTGACGGACAACGCAGTGTGACGCCAGGTGCCTGCTTAAGCTGCGTAAACAGCTGCTGTCCTACGTCGAATAACTCAACCACGTGCCCCAACGCGGGAATCGCATAATCGCGGGCGGCCAGGGATACAAAACCGGCATGACCGCGATCGGAAACATGGATAGTGGTGATGGGAGTGGCACAGGGTGAAATACGCTGCCAGAGATTGATATCAGCAAGTTGCTGGCAGGTGCCCGCAGACAGCGCAATCGCACGCCCGTCATAGCCCGGATGCGTGCGGCTGGCAGGTTCGCTGCTTTCAATCAGCGTCACGGGCAGTGCGCCCTGTGTCAGGTGTGAAATCGCCAGCGCCAGCGTGGCGCCGGTCATTCCACCACCGGCGATAAGAATGGTCATACCGCGCGTGCCGCCGCCATCAGTGCCTCAATGGCATCGGGATCTTTCACCACGCTGTCGGTAAGATTCTCGTTACCGTTTTCAGTAATCACGATGTCATCCTCAATGCGGATGCCGATACCGCGGTATTCCACAGGCACATCCGCATCTGGCGCGATATACAGCCCCGGCTCAACCGTGATAACCATGCCCGGTTCCAGGATACGATCGCGGCTTGGCGTGCCGTAGTGCCCCACATCGTGGACATCCAGACCTAACCAATGGCCCAGGCCGTGCATAAAGAATTTGCGATGCGCGTCTTCGGCGATAAGTGCATCCACCTCGCCCTGCATTACGCCCAGCTCAACCAGTCCAGTGACCATAATGCGCACGACGTCATCATTGACCTCGCGGATGCTGACACCGGGACGGAATCGGGCGAGTGCCGTTTCTAAGGATTTGAGTACGATATTGTAGATAGCCCGCTGCGGCGGGCTGAACTTGCCATTAACCGGAAAAGTCCGGGTAATGTCGCCCGCATAACCCTGTAATTCGCATCCCGCATCAATGAGCACCAGGTCGCCATCCTGCATCTCACACTCATTTTCGGTGTAGTGCAGAATACAGCCGTTTTCACCGGAGCCTACGATAGTGTTGTAAGACGGGAAGCGCGCACCATGACGGTTAAATTCGTGATGAATTTCGCCTTCAAGGTGATATTCAAACAGACCTGGACGACAGGCTTGCATGGCGCGAGTATGTGCCAGCGCACTGATCTCGCCTGCGCGACGCAACAGCGCAATTTCTTCAGGGCTTTTAAACAGGCGCATCTCATGCACCCAGGGACGCCAGTCAGTCAGGCTAGCCGGTGCACTCAGATTCTGGCGAAAGCCCTGACGCAGTTTATCCAGCGCACTAAACACCAACTTGTCAGCCTCAGCATACTGGCCCTGCGCGTGATACACCTCATCCAGACCGTTCAGCAGCAGGTGAAGTTGTTCACCGATATCGTTCCATGGCAGGGCACGATCCACGCCCAGTTTAGCGGGCGCCGCGTCCTGTCCCAGACGGCGGCCAAACCAGATTTCTGCAGTCAGGTCGCGCACACGATTAAACAGCACGCTGTGATTGTGGTTCTCATCACTTTTGATCAGCACCAGTAACGCCTGCGGCTCATTGAAGCCGGTGAAATACCAGAAGTCACTGTTCTGACGGAACGGATATTCACTGTCGTTACTGCGTGTTACTTCAGGCGCGGCAAAGATTAACGCTGCGCTGCCCGGAACCATTTTCGCTAACAGCGCCTGACGGCGCTGCTGGAAATTTTCCAGTGAAATCATGTCTGCACTCCCTGTTGAACTCAGATATCTGGCTTAGTGTAGCGTTGGCTTTTGTACTTCTGGTGCGGTCGGTTGCGGGCGCGTGAAGGTATCGTGACAGAGTAGCGCAGCAACGCGAACATACTCGATCACCTCTTCCAGCGACTGCTCGAGTTCTTCCTGATCTTCGTCTTCGTCATAGCCAAGCTGAGCAATCGTGCGCAGATCGTCGATGGCCTCACCCGTTTCGCCGGTGACCTTATCCAGTTTAGGCTGGGTTACGCCCAGGCCAAGTAAAAAATGATTCACCCAGCCCGCCAGAGCATCAGCACGGTCAAACACCGTGATGTCATCATCGCCAGGCAGCATCAGTTGAAAAAGAAAGCCATCGTCCTCAAGCGCAGTAGCAATGCTGGCATGCAGAGACTGCAGTGGCTGAGACAGCGTTTGCGAAAAAGCCATGCCTTCATTCGCGAGATCATGGACCAGCGTTTTCCAGCTGTTATCCTGATTACCGCCACACAGGATGCCGCTAAGCAATCCGTGCATTTCCGCGGGCGTCATACCGACGCCGTGGTGTGAGAGCGCCGCCGCCAGCGCGTTGTAATCGGGGGTTGCGTTCTGTGAAGACATCATTTTTCATCGTCGTTGGCTGTAAGAGTTCGTGGTATGCTACCACTAGCTGCCTCAAGGTTTCCAGAAAAGGGGTTGTATCTTATTTCTCAGGTCTATATAGTTGCCCGCCTCCCAGGCCATTGAAGGCTAAGGGGAATGGCGAGCCAGGTAATCAGTCAGGAAGGTGGCATGTCTGCACAACCGGTAGATTTACAAATTTTTGGTCGTTCTTTGAGAGTAAATTGTCCGCCTGAACAGCAAGATGCGCTGAACGCGGCAGCAGAAGATCTCAATCAACGGTTGCAAGATTTAAAAGTTCGCACTAGAGTCACAAATACAGAGCAACTGGTGTTCATTGCCGCGTTAAACATTTGCCATGAACTGGCACAAGAGAAAGGCAAGACGCGTGACTATGCTGCTAATATGGAACAACGAATCCGTATGCTACAGCAGACAATTGAACAGGCATTAGTTGAGCAAGGTCGCATAACCGATCGCGAGGATGCGAAGTTCGAATAACACTTCATGGTCGCTGTGCTACACTGACGGTGAAGTAAATTTTCTCTGAGATGTTTGCAAGTGGGCCAGTCCCCTGAGCCGATATTTCATACCAACAGAATGTGACGCTCCGCAACCTGTGAGCATGCTCGGTCCGTCCGAGAAGCCTGATGGTTGCGACGGCATGTTCACCTTGAACCAAGGGTTCAAGGGTTACAGCCTACGGCGGCATCTCGGAGATCTCCTTTCTGGTAGTACTGCTTTATCTCCCACCAGGCATGATATAATGCGTCGCTCAAGCGACCTTGTCTGGGGGAAACCATGTCAGAACCCTCTTTGCTACCGCGACAGGACATCCGTCAGCATGTTCGTCATTTACGTCGCGCACTCAGCCCCGAACAGCAACACGCTGCAGCCGATCAGCTTGCGGAACACGCGATTAACGTTGCGCCGATTGCCGACGCCAGCAACATAGCGCTGTTTTTGTCTGTCGATGGCGAAATCAATACGCGACCACTTATCGCAAAGCTGTGGCAGCAAAAAAAACGGGTTTATCTGCCGGTTCTGCATCCCTTTGCTGCCGGTCATTTGCTTTTTCTTCGCTATACGCCGGAAACACAGTTAATCCAAAATAAGCTGCGCATTCCCGAACCTCCGCTCGATATCCGCCATCTGGTTACACTTGATAAACTGGACGTGATGATGGTGCCGCTGGTGGCATTTGACCGCACCGGGCAGCGTTTAGGCATGGGCGGCGGTTTCTACGACCGCACTTTACCGAACTGGAAACAACACGGATTCCTACCGATTGGGGTTGCCCACGATTGTCAGTTGGTTGATGTGCTACCTGCAGCGGCCTGGGATATCCCCCTGCCCGCCGTACTGACGCCGTCTAAACTCTGGCTATGGGATGAATAAACCCAGGCACACTCGTGCGCCTGGGTTTATGACAGCGATGGATTAGTACAGCAGACGGGCGCGGATAGTACCCGGAATAGCCTTCATAAGCTGCAGGGCTTTCTCAGCCAGTTCATGCTCGGCGTCAACGTCAATCACCACATAACCCATCATCGGCGAGGTTTGCAGGTACTGAGCGGCAATATTGATGCCCTGCTCAGCAAAGATCTGGTTGATCGCGGTGAGGACGCCTGGGCGGTTCTCATGTATATGCAGCAGACGACTGGCGCTCACGCCGTGCATCGGCAATGAGACTTCAGGGAAGTTAACGGCGGACAGCGTTGAACCGTTATCCGAGTATTTAGCCAGCTTACCTGCGACTTCAATACCAATATTTTCCTGCGCTTCTTCGGTAGATCCACCGATATGCGGCGTCAGGATAACGTTGTCGAATTCGCTCAGCGGTGAAATGAACGGATCGCTGTTGGTCGCAGGCTCGACCGGGAATACGTCAATAGCGGCTCCGCCAACCTGCTTACTTGCCAGCGCGTCACACAACGCCGGAATATCCACTACGGTGCCGCGTGAGGCGTTTATCAGCAACGCGCCGGGTTTCATCTGCGCCAGTTCATTGGCAGAGATCATATTTTGCGTGGAGGCGGTTTCAGGTACATGCAGGCTGACGACATCGCTCATGTTCAGCAGTTGCGTCAGGCTACGAACCTGTGAAGCGTTGCCGAGCGGCAGTTTGTTTTCAATATCGTAGAAATAAACGTGCATGCCCAGGCTCTCAGCCAGCACGCCCAGTTGCATACCGATATGACCATAGCCAATGATGCCGAGCTTTTTACCGCGCGCTTCAAATGAGCCCTTGGCAATTTTATTCCAGACGCCGCGGTGCGCCTTCGCATTCGCTTCCGGTACACCACGCAGCATCAGCAGCATTTCGCCAATAACCAGTTCGGCAACAGAGCGCGTATTGGAGAAAGGCGCATTAAACACCGGGATACCGCGCTTAGCGGCCGCATTTAAATCAACCTGGTTCGTTCCGATGCAGAAACAGCCCACAGCCACCAGTTTTTCTGCAGCGGCAAAAATCTCTTCGGTCAGTTGGGAACGGGAACGGATACCGATAAAATGCGCATCGCGAGCGGACGCTTTCAACGCCTCGGCATCCAGTGCGCCTTTGTGGAATTCAATATTGGTGTAACCTGCAGCACGGAGGTTTTCCAGCGCACTCTGATGGACACCTTCCACCAGCAGGAACTTAATTTTGTCTTTTTCCAGTGATACCTTTGCCATTTCCCAACCCTATTCAGAATTCAACGAGGACTGAACGCCGCCAGCCGTCTGTCAAAATATCAAAAAAATCGCCTGCGGCAATACAAACGATTGCCTGCCCGTCAGCATGGCCGGGCTCAGAGGGCGCACTTTGCCAGACAAAATCATGGGTTGGCCGCATCGGAAAGAACGAACCCGCTGCCGATGACGGTTATGTGACATAAGTCACCAAATTTTGACCTGGTAAGAAAAGTTTTTTAAATCAAAAAAAAGCGGGCGCCGTTCAGCGCCAGGCGCATTATTTTTTGAGAGTTTTGACGCCGTCCGGCCCACCAATCAGTGCAACGTCTGCGCCGCGCGCCGCAAACAGCCCAACGGTGACCACACCGGGCAAGGCGTTGATGGTTTTTTCCAGCTCAATGGGATTGAGAATACGCAGATTGTGCACATCAAGAATGATATTGCCGTTGTCGGTCACTACATTCTGACGATATTCAGGTAAGCCCCCCAACTTCACCAGTTCACGCGCAACATAACTGCGCGCCATCGGGATGACTTCAACCGGTAGCGGAAAGCGTCCAAGCACATCCACTTCTTTGGATGCATCGGCGATGCAGATAAACTTTTTGGCCACTGCAGCGACGATTTTCTCACGCGTCAGCGCAGCGCCACCGCCTTTAATCATCTGCATTTGTGGGTTAATTTCATCGGCACCATCGACATAAATGGCCAGGTCATCGATTTCGTTCAAATCAAACACCTGAATGCCCAGGCTTTTCAGCTTTTGCGTTGAGGCTTCGGAACTGGAAACGGCACCGTCAATCTGATGTTTAATGCTTGCGAGCGCATCAATAAAGTGGGCGGCAGTAGAACCTGTTCCAACACCGACGATTGTCCCGGGCTGGACATAATCAAGTGCAGCCCAACCAACAGCTTTTTTCAGTTCATCCTGGGTCATGATATGTTTAGAACCTGTGCGATAAGGAATTGCGCGTAGTATAAAGCAAGGCTTGCTGAAAATGCTCGGATGCATTGGGCGGATTTAATGCTTTGGAAGCCAGCCCACAAAAATTTCCCCGACATTGCCGTTGGCACTTTTGTGGCATAGTGACGTCCATCCTGAAGGAGAGAGAAAAATAATGAAACGCCCTGACTACAGAACGCTTCAGGCGCTGGACGCAGTGATACGTGAACGCGGCTTCGAACGTGCCGCGCAAAAGCTGTGCATTACGCAATCTGCCGTATCGCAGCGCATTAAACAGCTGGAAAACCTGTTTGGTCAGCCGCTGTTAGTTCGCACCGTGCCGCCTCGCCCTACCGAGCAAGGTCAAAAACTGCTTGCGCTGCTGCACCAGGTTGAGTTGCTGGAGGAAGAGTGGCTGGGCGATGAAATCAGCGGGACAACGCCGCTGCTGCTGTCGCTGGCGGTGAACGCCGACAGCCTGGCAACCTGGCTGTTGCCCGCATTAAAAGACGTACTGGCCGATTCGCCGGTGCGTCTGAACCTTCAGGTTGAGGATGAAACCCGCACTCAGGAACGCCTGAGACGAGGCGAAGTGGTTGGCGCAGTGAGTATCCAGCCCCAGCCGCTGCCAAGCTGTCTGGTGGATCAACTGGGTGCCCTGGATTATTTGTTTGTGGCCTCAAAGGATTTCGCAGATCGCTTTTTCCCCAACGGCGTAACGCGTTCCGCCCTGCTTAAAGCGCCAGCGGTGGCCTTTGATCATCTGGATGATATGCATCAGGCCTTCTTGCAGCAGAACTTTGATTTATCACCGGGCAGCGTTCCCTGCCATATCGTCAACTCATCCGAAGCGTTTGTGCAGATGGCGCGGCAGGGATCAACCTGCTGTATGATCCCTCACCTGCAGATTGAACGCGAACTGGCAAGTGGCGAGCTCATCGATCTCACGCCGGGGCTGTATCAACGTCGGATGCTGTACTGGCACCGTTTTGCGCCAGAAAGCCGGCTGATGCGTCGGGTAACGGATGCGCTGATTGCCCATGGCCATCGGGTGCTACGTCAGGATACGGCGGAATAGCGGGCGGTCGACAGATCATAAAAGCGCTAAAGGCCAGGAAAAACGAGCTGGCTGAAGGTTGTGTGCCAAACGTCTAATCTTTGCCGCCGCAAAAGTTGGGCGTTGCGGTGAGAAGATGTAGTTGTGAAAGCGGCACGGCGTTAATGGCCGTCAGGGCATTTTTCAGAAGGCAATACGCAGCGCTGAGCAGAGGGAATCCACCAGGATTTACCCGCCAGGACGCTGGTAAAAGGCGCAGCCGGCACAGCGTTGTGCCGTCTGTGCCGGTCCGTCAGGTTGATGAGCGATGTGAAGGAACCGCATCAGCGGCGCGAGGACCGCCTGGCAAACATTGCCCCTGATAGCTTAACCACAACACCAATAACGGGTTACTGTGCGGTATTCGGTTTCATCTCAAACACCACATCCACCTGGTCATCAAAGTTGATGCTTTGCTGATCGTAGGTTTCCTGCGCAGACGTATCTGCCGCAGCCGAGGCTTTAAACATGCGGTTCATGGGCATTGGCTGATAGTTTGCCACCTGATAACGAATGCTGTAGATCGGGCCCAGTTTGGCATTAAAGCCTTCAGCCAGTTCAGCGGCCTGTTGGGTCGCATTCTTAATCGCGGCTTTACGTGCCTGCTGCTTGTAGCTCTCTGGATTGGCGACGCCCAGTTCAACACCGCGCACTTCGTTCAGACCGGACTTCAGCGCACCATCAAGGAGATCGTTCAGCTTGTCCAGCTGACGAACGGTGACCTGCACCTGACGCACCGCACGATAGCCTTTAAGCTGCGATTTACCGTCTTTGGTGTAGTCATACTCTGGCTGCGTCGTCAGGTTCGCCGCTTCAATGTCTTTTTTCTCAATACCGTTTTTTTGCAGGAAATCAAAATATTGCGCTACGCGACTATCGACCTGCTTTTTTGCTTCAGCGGCATCTTTCGATGAGACATTCACCACAATTGACAGCGTCGCGATATCCGGGCGGGCATCTACGGTTGCCTTACCTGACGTAACAACATGGGGTCCGTTCGGCAGTTCGTCAGCCTGTACGCTCAAAGGCAATGCCCCTGCGCTCATCATCGCGGCAAGCGCCAATGCTTTCAGTTTCATGAAAGTCCTCCTTGAAAAGGTCAGTTCGATGGCTTCCAGTATATGAAGCCCACAAGCGCATCATATTACGCCTTGGTTGGAGTGGAGATTATGGCAAAAGTTCGGCAGATTGACCTTAATAACCGGTTTTCGTTTACCTTTTGCTCAAAACCCAGTGATGACCTGTCGGGCAAGCTGAAACGCAATAAACCACATTACCGCCCCAACCAGCAGGTTAATGATGCGCTGAGCACGCGCCGTTTGCAGTAAAGGCGCGAGCCACGCAGCCAGCAGCGCCAGACCAAAAAACCAGATTACCGAGGCGCTGATGGTGCCCAGTGCAAACCACTGTCGCGCCGTCGTTCCTGGCAACTGACCACCAAGGCTGCCCAGCACCACAAAGGTATCAAGATAAACATGTGGATTCAGCCAGGTCACCGCCAGCATCGTCGCAATAATTCGCCCTCTGCTTTGCGTTGCGTGCATCCCTGATGCCAGTTCAATATTGCGGCTAAACGCCGTACGCAAGGCTCCCCAGCCGTACCACAGCAGGAAAGCAACGCCTGCACAGGTAATCATCATCAGGAGCAGTGGCGACTGATTCAGTAGCGCGCTGCCACCAAAAATGCCCGCACAGATTAAGGCGATATCACTTAGCGCACAGAGCGCCGCCGTCATGAGATGATACTGACGCTTTACGCCCTGGTTCAGCACAAAGGCATTTTGTGGGCCTAACGGCAGGATGAGCGCAGCCCCAAGAGCAAGCCCTTGAAAATAAATGGTTAACACAGGATGTTATTCCTTACATCGGTGAGATGCAGGGATTATAGAGAGCGGTTTGGATTAGCGGAAATTGAAAAATTTAATCTGCCATTAACGAAATTAATGGGCGGCACGGGCCGCCCATCGCACGACTTACTGGGTCGCGGTCACGTCGCTGTCTGGCTGTTTAACCTGATGCAGATGTACATCCATTTGTGGATAAGGAATGCCGATGCCTTTGCTGTCCAGCGCACGCTTGAAGTTCTTCAGCAAATCCCAGTAGACGTCCTGCAGATCGCCGCTATTACTCCAGCAACGAACAACAAAGTTAAGCGAAGATGCGCCTAATTCGTTCAGGCCAATCTGGATGCCACGATCTTTTAATACCCGCTGATCGGCTTCAACGACATCACGCAACAGAGCAATCACCTCATCCACATCGGCTTCATAAGCCACTCCGACGATAAATTCATTACGACGCACAGGCTCACGCGAAAAGTTAACGATATTGCCGCTGATGATTTTACCGTTCGGCACCACCACAATTTTGCCATCGGCGGATTTCAGGGTGGTAGAGAAGATTTGTACATTGAGTACGGTCCCCATTACGCCGCCCAGATCGACGAACTCGCCGGTACGGAAAGGACGGAAGGTGACGAGCAGCACGCCAGCCGCTAAATTGGAGAGCGAACCTTGCAAGGCCAAACCGACTGCCAGACCAGCGGCACCCAGCACCGCGATGACCGAGGCCGTTTGCACGCCCACACGACCCAGCGCAGCAATAACCGTAAAGGCGATAACGCCATAGCGTACCAGAGCGGAAAGGAAATCGGCGACGGTGGCATCAATATGGCGCGCGCGCAGCAGCCGATTAACCGTGTTTGAAATCACTCTGGCAATGATCATGCCGACAATGATAATGGCAATCGCCGCCACGATATTGACGGCATAGCTCAGAATCAGTGCCTGGTTATGTACCAGCCAGCCACCGGCACTGTTGATGCCATTAACAACATTCAAGTCTTCCATTTGTAAGCCCTGTTGATGGTTCCCCCTACGGGGGAAAAACAAAAACTGCCAGATGTAATCCGACACCCAAGGGTTAAGGGTAATCAATTATTTAGCCAGGCGCCAAAATGAGTGACATATTAAGACGGCTTTGCACAATTACTCATCAGTGCCCCAGAAGCCACGGTTTTGCTCACTGCACATGGCTCAGGATATTAATGAGCCTGCCGAAAGGATCGCGGACATAAAAACGACGGACGCCCCACGCTTCTTCCGTAAGCCCATATTCCACCGTTAGCCTCGCGGCGACAACGCGTCGGTACACCTCATCAAGATTATCGACCTCAATGGACAAGTCCGGCACAGGCGTGCCTGCACCGCCTTCCAGCGCAATGCTGAGCTGGGGCGCCATAGCATTCTCCGCAGCCCAGGTCACAATCCATCCGTGATCCATGGCCAGCTTCAGGTCGAGAATGTCACCATAAAAGCGTTTGGCTTCTTCCGTATTTTTGCCCTGAATATTCGCGACGATGCGTTTGACTGCCATAAAATCGCCCTCATCGGTTAACTCAGAGACAAAGCATACCGGGGACGGTGCGATGAGGTTGTGACAGCCGGTCAGAAAGTGTCGCCCTGTAAGAAGAAATGAAACCGGGGGTAAGCGGAAAGGATAAAAAAAAGTCCCGATCGGACGATCGGGACTGCGTCATTCATCCGGCGTTCTCGCGAACTCAGACGAGTGCGTTGTGATGCTTACAGAACGTCAACGGCGTTAAGTTCTTTGAACGCCTGCTCCAGACGCACCACCATGGATGCCTGAGCAGAGCGCAGCCATACACGTGGATCGTAGTATTTCTTGTTTGGCTTGTCTGCGCCTTCTGGGTTACCCAGTTGCGCCTGCAGATAGCCTTCGTTCTTTTTGTAGTACTGCAGGATGCCGTCCCAGGTTGCCCATTGGGTATCGGTATCGATATTCATCTTGATCACGCCGTAGCTGATAGACTCTTCGATTTCTGCAGCAGATGAACCTGAACCACCGTGGAATACAAAGTCCAGCGCGTTGTGCGGCAGACCGTGTTTTTCACAAACATATTTCTGTGAATCACGCAGAATCGTTGGGGTCAGTTTTACGTTGCCTGGCTTGTAAACGCCGTGCACGTTACCGAAGGATGCCGCAATGGTGAAACGCGGGCTGATCGCATTCAGTTTTTCGTACGCGTAGTTTACGTCTTCTGGCTGGGTGTAAAGTGCAGAAGCGTCCATATGGCTGTTATCTACGCCATCTTCTTCACCACCAGTGCAGCCCAGTTCGATTTCCAGGGTCATGTCGATTTTCTCCATGCGCGCCAGGTATTTGCTGCTGATTTCGATGTTTTCTTCCAGTGACTCTTCAGACAGGTCGATCATGTGAGAAGAGAACAGTGGCTTACCGGTTTTCTTGAAGTGCTCTTCGCCCGCGTCCAGCAGGCCGTCGATCCACGGCAGCAGTTTCTTGGCGCAGTGGTCGGTATGCAGGATAACCGGCACGCCGTACTGTTCAGCCATCAGATGCACGTGATGTGCGCCAGAGATAGCACCGAAAATCGCTGCGCCCTGTGGCTTGTCTGTTTTAAAACCTTTACCGGCGATGAATGCAGCACCACCGTTGGAGAACTGTACGATAACCGGCGCTTTTACTTTCGCGGCAGCTTCCAGTACAGCGTTAATTGAGTCGGTGCCGACGCAGTTGACCGCTGGCAGAGCGAATTTGTTCTCTTTCGCTACTTTGAAGATCTTCTGAACGTCATCACCAGTGACAACGCCGGGTTTTACGAAATCAAAAATTTTAGACATGATTGTGTCCTGTTTCGTGACCGGTTATCCCCAATACGGGGACAGCGATTTAAACGCCCTGTTTTGGGCGAGTTTTCAGGCGATGCCGCAGGGCATCGCCCCCAAAGGATTACTGCTTCGCACGCTCTTCCAGCATGGCTACGGCAGGCAGTTTTTTGCCTTCAACGAACTCAAGGAAGGCACCGCCGCCGGTAGAGATATAGGAGATTTTGTCTTCGATCCCAAACAGATCGATGGCAGCCAGCGTGTCACCGCCGCCCGCGACAGAGAAGGCTTCACTGTCCGCAATGGCGTTAGCGACGATTTCAGTGCCTTTACGGAAGTTCGGGAACTCAAACACGCCAACCGGGCCATTCCACAGGATGGTTTTAGCATTCTTCAGAATGTCCGCCATGGCCTGGGCTGTCTCATCGCCGAAGTCCATAATCTCTTCGTTATCTGCGACTTCTGAAACCTTTTTCACGGTTGCTGGGGCAGTTTCAGAGAATTCCGTGCCAACACGGGAGTCGGTTGGAACAGGAATACCATATTGATCGCGCAGGCCTTTTGCCGCTTCAACGAAGTCTGGCTCGTACAGCGATTTGCCCACGTTGTTGTCGATCGCGACAAAGGTATTCGCAATGCCACCGCCGACAATCACGGTATCAGCAATCTTCACCAGCGACTGCAGCACATCGAATTTGGTCGATACTTTAGAACCACCCACCACGGCCACCAGCGGACGCTCAGGGCTTTTCATCACTTTACCCAGCGCTTCCAGTTCTGCAGACAGCAGTGGACCTGCACAGGCGACAGGCGCAAATTTACCGACGCCGTGCGTCGATGCCTGGGCGCGGTGCGCGGTACCAAACGCATCCATCACAAAGACGTCGCACAGCGCAGCATATTTCTTAGACAGCGCTTCGTCGTCTTTCTTTTCGCCTTTGTTAAAGCGCACGTTTTCCAGTACCACCAGTTCACCTGCGCCGATGTCGACACCGTCAAGGTAGTCTTTCGCCAGGGTAACCTGAGTACCGTTCAGTTTTTCTTTCAGGTAGTTCACTACTGGCAGCAGTGAGAATTCTTCGTTGTATTCACCTTCGGTCGGGCGACCCAGGTGAGAGGTAACCATCACTTTGGCGCCCTGTTTCAACGCCGCTTCGATAGTTGGCAGTGAAGCACGAATACGTGCATCCGACGTCACTTTCCCTTCTTTCACTGGTACGTTGAGATCGGCGCGAATTAATACGCGTTTGCCAGCAAGATCCAGATCGGTCATCTTAATTACGGACATGGTGAACCCTCTCGTTGATTCTCATAAGTTTTGCCAGACGCAAACCGCGTCTTACCTGAAACCGCTTGCGGCCATCGCTAACGTTGTGTCGAGCATTCGGTTAGCAAAGCCCCATTCGTTGTCACACCAGACCAGGGTTTTGATCAGATGCTGACCGCTGACCCGCGTTTGTGTACCGTCCACAATGGCACTGTGCGGATCATGGTTGAAATCTACTGAGACTAACGGCAATTCCGTATAGTCAACTATACCACGAAATGCCCCTTCTGCCGCGCTTTGCAACAAGGCGTTAACCTCGCAGGCCCGTACGGGCTGGCGTACAGAAACGCTGAGATCAATGGCTGTCACGTTGATCGTCGGCACGCGAACCGCAATGGCTTCGAAGCGATCGTTAAATTTCGGAAAAATACGCGTAATGCCCGCCGCCAATCGGGTATCGACCGGGATGATAGACTGACTGGCCGCACGCGTACGGCGCAGATCGCTGTGATAAGCGTCAATCACCTGCTGATCGTGCATCGCCGAATGGATGGTCGTTACTGTGCCCGACTCGATACCAAAGGCGTCATCCAGCAGCTTAATCACCGGAATGATGCAGTTGGTGGTACAGGATGCATTAGAGACAATACAGTCCGTTTGTTTCAGCTCCTGCTCGTTGACGCCGTACACCACGGTTGCATCAAGATCGTTACCACCCGGATGGGAAAACAGGACTTTTTTCGCCCCCGCACGCAAATGGGCTTCACCATCGTCGCGGGAACCATAAACGCCGGTACAGTCCAGCACCACGTCAACGTTAAGCTCGCGCCAGGGCAGCTCATCCAGTCCGGCCTGGTGCAGAATGCGAATAATATCGTCCCCGACCCACAGCTGGTCACGCTCCTGACGGACATCCAGTGCAAAACGTCCATGGCTGGTGTCGTACTTCAGCAGGTGCGCCATGCCTGCGGCTTCAGCCAGTTCGTTAACCGCCACCACCGTAATTTCAGCGCGGCGCCCCGTTTCATACAGTGCACGCAACACGTTGCGTCCAATGCGACCAAAGCCGTTTATCGCTACCCGAATGGTCATCTTTCTCCTGCCAAACCAGACTGAAAAAAAGGTGCTGATAGCCTGAGCGTTTCGCTGCATTTTGTACAGGAGATTCTTAGCCCGGGACAGAGCAAAGCGGCCCAAACTGAAACGGTTCAGCAAGGATAATGGAAGGAAGGAATAACGGGAATGATTGCGATCAAGGGCGCTGCTTATTTTTGGATCTACGTCACAAAAACGGGCAAAAAATCGCTATTACTGGAGGAATAATTTGGTTAATAAGGGGACGGATTCCGCCCCCTTTAATCAGAAGGCAGGCGCGCATTCACTCGCCTGCCTCTCTTTACTATGCCAGCAACGCTTTGGCTTTCGCTACCACGTTATCTACTGTGAAGCCAAAGACTTCAAACAGCTTCTCAGCTGGCGCTGACTCACCAAAGGTAGTCATGCCGATGATTGCGCCGTTCAGACCGGTATATTTAAACCAGTAATCTGCAATACCGGCTTCAATCGCAACGCGTGCGGCAACGGCTTTTGGCAGGACCGATTCACGATATTCAGCCGACTGCTTGTCGAAGGCATCGGTAGAGGGCATGGAGACCACACGTACCTTACGGCCTTCATCGGTCAGCTTCTGATACGCGGCTACAGCCAGTTCAACTTCGGAACCGGTGGCAATCAGGATCAGCTCTGGCGTGCCTGCGCTGTCTTTCAGCACGTAACCGCCACGCGCGACGTTTGCCAGCTGCTCCGCGGTACGATCCTGTTGTGCCAGATTCTGGCGAGAGAAGATCAGTGCGCTTGGGCCGTCTTTACGCTCGATGGCATATTTCCACGCAACCGCCGATTCAACCTGGTCACACGGACGCCACAGGCTCATGTTTGGCGTGGTGCGCAGGCTTGCCATCTGCTCTACCGGCTGGTGAGTCGGGCCATCTTCGCCCAGACCAATGGAGTCGTGGGTATAAACCATGATCTGACGAATTTTCATCAGGGCAGCCATACGGGCGGCGTTACGCGCATACTCAACAAACATCAGGAAGGTTGCGGTGTAAGGCAGGAAGCCACCGTGCAGCGCCAGACCGTTAGCAATGGCGGTCATACCAAACTCACGCACGCCATAATGGATATAGTTACCGGCTGCGTCTTCATTGATTGGCTTAGAACCTGACCAGATGGTGAGGTTACTTGGTGCCAGGTCAGCAGAACCGCCCAGATATTCTGGCAGGATTTTACCAAAGGCTTCGATAGCATTTTGTGACGCTTTACGGCTGGCAATTTTCGCCGGATTCGCCTGTAACTGCTCGACAAACTTCTGTGATTCCTGCTGCCAGTTAGCTGGCAGGTCATTGCTCATGCGGCGGGTAAACTCAGCGGCCAGCTCAGGGAAAGCCTTAGCATAGGCTGCAAATTTGGTATTCCACGCCGCTTCTTTGGCCTGGCCCGCTTCTTTAGCATCCCATTCAGCATAAATATCTGAAGGAATCACGAAAGGAGGATATTCCCAGCCTAACTGCTTACGGGTCAGTGCAATTTCGTCATCGCCCAGTGGCGCGCCGTGTGAGTCATGGGTACCGGCTTTATTCGGTGAACCAAAACCAATAACGGTTTTGCACATCAGCAGTGAAGGCTTGTCGCTAACGGCTTTCGCTTCTTCAATCGCTTTGGCGATAGCATCGGCGTTGTGACCATCTACGCCGCGTACCACGTGCCAGCCGTACGCTTCAAAGCGCTTAGCGGTGTCATCGGTAAACCAGCCGTCAACGTGACCATCAATTGAAATGCCATTGTCATCATAGAATGCCACCAGCTTGCCCAGCTTCAGCGTACCCGCCAGCGAGCAAACCTCGTGTGAAATGCCTTCCATCATGCAGCCGTCACCCATAAAGACCCAGGTATTATGGTCTACGATGTCATGGCCCGGACGGTTGAACTGCGCTGCCAGCGTGCGTTCAGCAATGGCAAAACCCACCGCGTTGGCAATGCCCTGCCCCAGCGGACCGGTGGTGGTTTCCACGCCGACGGTATAGCCGTACTCAGGGTGACCCGGCGTTTTAGAGTGCAGTTGACGGAAGTTTTCCAGCTCACTGATCGGTAAATCGTAGCCGGTCAGGTGCAGCAGGCTGTAAATCAGCATGGAGCCGTGGCCGTTAGACAGCACAAAACGGTCACGATCGGCCCAGTGTGGGTTGGTTGGGTTATGATTGAGATAGCCGCGCCACAATACTTCGGCGATATCCGCCATGCCCATCGGGGCACCCGGGTGTCCCGATTTAGCTTTTTGCACTGCATCCATACTTAACGCGCGAATGGCGTTGGCAAGATCTTTACGAGAGGGCATCTTCTACTCCAGTTCGGATTAATGATTTGCGCCTTAACCTGTTGTAATTAATCAGCTATCGGGCAAAGCACGGGGGAAAGTTTCACCACAATGTACATGAAAAACGGGGCAAAAGTAATGTGGTAAAACGCTAAATGTTCCCGCTTCGTCTGGCTTTTCCAGTAATGTCTGCTAGCAAAATGGCTTATCGCGAACTATAACCTGTTGGTTCAACCACCTGGCACAGATTCAGGTGATTGTTTTTTATCTTGTTACTTATGGGACGACAGAATGAAAATTCAAAAAACGGCACTGGCTCTGGGCCTGGTTGCATTGCTAAGTGGTTGTGAAGGCGTAAACAGTGATGGTCTGCTGCAGTCGGGCGCACAGGCTTTCCAGGCTTACACCCTGAGCGATGCTCAGGTTAAGCAGCTCAGCGATCAATCCTGCGCCCAGATGGACAAAGAAAACCAGGTGGCACCGGCTGACAGCGAATACCAGCAACGTCTGAACAAAATCGCTGCGGCGCTGGGTGACAACATCAATGGCATCCCGGCGAACTACAAGGTTTATCAGACCAAAGATGTTAACGCATGGGCCATGGCCAACGGCTGCATCCGCGTCTACAGCGGTTTAATGGATATGATGACCGACAATGAGGTCGAGGCGGTGCTGGGACACGAAATGGGCCACGTTGCGCTGGGCCATACGCGCAAAGCGATGCAGGTCGCCTTCACCACGACGGCAGCACGTACTGCGGCAGCCTCGGCTGGCGGGATCATTGGTTCGCTGTCACAGTCACAGTTGGGTGATTTGGGCGAAAAACTGGTGAATGCGCAGTTCTCGCAGACACAGGAAACACAGGCCGATGACTACTCCTACAGCCTGTTGAAGAAGCGCGGTATTGATCCCGTTGGGCTGGCAACCAGCTTTGAAAAACTGGCAAAACTGGAGAAGGGCCGTCAAAGCTCTATGTTTGACTCGCATCCTGACTCGGAAGCTCGTGCTCAGCACATTCGCGATCGCATTGCCGCAGACGCTAAATAACGCGTTATCAGAGGGATAACTCTGAGGTTATCCCCCTGTCACCTCAGCCCTTGTTGGCAGCCTGGACGTGCAACATGTCCAGCGCCAGGGTGGCCGCGGCAAGAGCCGTCAGATCGGCGTGATCGTAACCCGGTGCAACTTCCACCAGATCCATCCCCACGATATTCATGCCCTGTAAACCCCGAATCAGCTTGGTCGCTTTATCAGTGGTCAAACCGCCAATGACCGGCGTACCGGTGCCCGGTGCATGTGCAGGGTCCAGACAGTCGATATCAAATGTCAGATAGACCGGCAGATCGCCAACGGTGCGTTTAATTTCAGCCAGAATATCGTCCACGCTACGGTCGTTGACCTGAGCGGCATCCAGCACGTTGAAGCCCAGGCTCTTGTCGAACTCGGTGCGAATACCAATCTGCACCGAGTGCTGAGGATCGATCAGCCCTTCCTTCGGTGCGGTAAAGAACATGGTGCCATGGTCAAACGTTGGGCCATTAGAGTAGGTATCGGTATGCGCGTCAAAGTGCACCAACGCCATTTTACCGAAGTGCTTCGCGTGCGCGCGCAGCAGAGGCAGCGTGACGTAGTGATCGCCACCGAAGGTCATCATACGTTTGCCGTTGGCCAGCAGTTTCTCTGCATGGGCCTGCAGCTTGTCAGACAGATCCTGTGAATCGCCAAAGGCATAAACCAGATCGCCACAGTCCACCACGTTCAGACGCTGACGCAGGTCAAACTCCCACGGCCAGCGGCAACCTTCCCAGGCGAGATTGGTCGAGATCTGACGGATAGCGCCTGGGCCAAGACGGCTGCCCGGACGGCCCGAGGTGGCCGCATCAAAGGGCACGCCGGTGATCACCCACTCTGCATCGCTGTCGTAAGGCTGGAAATTTACCGGGAAACGCATAAAACCAAAGGCATTAGAAACCAGTGAATTGTCGTACTGATTGCCAAGGGTATTGTACATAAGTCGTCCTCTGTCTGTGCTTGAGTCGGGTCTGGCCCGCGCACCATGAAGGTTGAGATAAAAAAAATCCCTCCCGCGTCGTTAGGCCCGACGAGGAAGGGATGAGTTGCTGCCGATTATCAACAATGTCCCGGCGAGCTGCAAGCGCTTCGCGGGGCTTTATTCGTCTTCTAAATAGGTGTAACCATACAGACCACTTTCAAACTCTTGCAGGAACTGCTCGCGCAGTTCGTCATCCAGTTCGGAGGTCTGAATTTGCTTACGGAACAGCGTCATCAGTTCGTTTGGATCAAGCTGAACATACTGCAGCATATCGGCTACGGTATCGCCTTCATCCGACAGCTGGACTTCCACTTCCCCATTCTGGAACGCGAACACGTCAACCGCTTCGGTGTCACCAAACAGGTTGTGCATATTGCCCAGGATTTCCTGATAAGCGCCCACCATAAAGAAGCCGAGCATCGGTGGATTGTCCACGTCGTACTCCGGCATCGGCATGGTTGTCGCAATCCCATCACCATCCACATAGTGATCGATGGTGCCGTCTGAGTCACAGGTGATATCCAGCAACACGGCGCGACGTTCCGGCTTTTTATTCAAGCCTTCCAGCGGAAGCACAGGGAACAGTTGATCAATGCCCCACGCATCCGGCATTGACTGGAACAGCGAGAAGTTAACGTAGATCTTGTCCGCCATACGTTCCTGCAGCTCGTCGATAATAGGACGGTGTGCACGGTTGCTGGGATCAAGATGCTGCTGAATATAGTGACAGATGCTCAGATAGAGTTGCTCTGCCCACGCGCGTTGCTTCAGGCTGTAAGTGCCCGATGAGTAACCCGTATGGATATCAAACAGGTCCATCTGGCTGTCATGAAGCCATTCACGCAGGGAGCGGCGGGTGTTCGGCTCGTGCATCTCCTGCCAGGTTTCCCACATGCTCAGGATAGGACGAGGCGCGTCTTCAATATCTGGCGCTTCTGGCTTACTGAATTCGTTACGCTCAACGCCGATGATGTTAGACACCAGCACCGTGTGGTGCGCCGTGACTGCACGACCGGATTCGGTGATAACCGTTGGGTGCTCAAGACCATGCTCGTCACAGGCCGCGCCAATTCCCCAGATCACATTGTTGGCATATTCATTCAGCCCATAGTTAACCGAACAGTCGGACTGCGAACGGGTACCTTCATAGTCAACGCCCAGACCACCGCCGACGTCAAAGCACTTAATGTTGACGCCCAGTTTCGCCAGCTCAACATAAAAGCGTGCTGACTCACGTACGCCGGTGGCGATATCGCGGATGTTAGACATCTGCGATCCCAAATGGAAATGCAGAAGCTGCAGGCTGTCCATCCGACCGGCTTCACGCATGATGTCGACCAGCTTAAGGACCTGGGTGGCAGACAGACCAAATTTGGATTTCTCACCACCGCTCGACTGCCATTTACCGGAGCCTTGTGAAGCAAGACGGGCGCGAATACCCAGACGTGGCACCACGTTCAGGCGTTCCGCTTCTTCCAGCACCATGCGCACTTCGGTCATCTTCTCAAGTACCAGATAAACCTTGTGACCAATCTTCTCGCCAATCAACGCCAGACGAATATATTCACGATCTTTGTAACCATTACACACAATCACTGAACGGGTCTGCCCGGCATGGGCCAGCACCGCCATCAGTTCGGCTTTTGAACCGGCTTCCAGGCCCAGCGGTTCGCCGGAGTTAATCAAAGATTCAATCACGCGCTTGTGCTGGTTAACTTTGATGGGATAAACCAGGAAGTAATCACCGGTATAGCCGTAAGACTCACGCGCACGTTTAAACGCCCCGTTAATGGAGCGCAGGCGGTGTTGAAGAATCTGGGGGAAACAGAACAGTGCGGGCAGGCGTTGGCCTTGTGCCTCTCGCTCCTTGACCAGCTTAGCCAGATCGACGCGCACATCCGGGCGATCCGGGTCCGGGCAGACGCTAATATGACCCAGTTCATTGACGTCATAGTAGTTGTTGCCCCACCAGGCAATGTTATACGTTCGCAGCATCAGGCTGGCGTCTTGATCGTTCATCGCCACCTCCTGCATTGAGCGGAGTGCACCTTGTTCGCCAGCTGACGAACCCTTGATATTCTTCATGCCGTCAGACATCGCGAACCTCAATTTTCCGTTGAAAGATAATAATGTAAACCGACTCAAAGGTCGGAAGTCTGAAAATTCGTTGCCACATATTACGTCATGCTCTGTCTGCGTCGCGAACCCGCACGATGCATCGTTGAATACCTAAGTGTAAAACACTCAGCCATGTCAGGTGCAAAAGGGTCGCGAATAATTGACGACGCTCGCAGCCTGGGCGATATAAACCGCTATCGCGTCAGAGGTTAGCCAGCGCTTGTGTCGGGATAATTACCGAAACCAATAAAATGTCGGCAGAAGAGAAATAAAGGTGGGAAACAGGATAACGCCGGCGCAACGCCAGCACGCGAAGAACCCGTGAGTGGGAACATAAGGCTCATAACTCGTATCACCTCCGCACAGGTCAAAGACATGTGGAAAAGCATCAGGGTGAAAGCCAGACAGTTGTCTGACAGGCGCGACGCGCTAGCACGTCATCCTTTTTTTTCTGCTGAGAACGCAGCGGCGTTTTATACATTTTGCGCACAAAAAATGCAAAGAGATTATTTGCTTAATGCCTCCGCCATAAACAGAATTATCCACTGCGCAGCATAAAGTTAACAGCGTAACCTCAAAAAGGGCTGGTAATTCGCTCACCCCGTAACCTAAAATAGACGTCCAGATGGTTTTCCATCTAAACAGGTTAATATCCAGGCGGTGTTGGCCTGCGTGCTGACACTACCTGACTGCTCACGGCTTTGCCTTAAGGGGCGTTAAGTCAGCTAATACTCACTTGCGCTATGCAGTCGAATTCAAACCATTGGTAAGGTAAAGAACATAATGGCTAAACATCTTTTTACATCCGAGTCCGTATCCGAAGGACATCCTGATAAAATCGCCGACCAGATTTCTGATGCCGTGCTTGATGCCATCCTGGAACAGGATCCGAAAGCGCGTGTGGCCTGCGAAACTTACGTGAAAACCGGTATGGTGCTGGTTGGCGGCGAAATCACCACCAGTGCCTGGGTCGATATCGAAGAAATCACCCGTAATACCGTTCGTGAAATCGGCTATGTTCATTCCGATATGGGCTTTGATGCCAACTCTTGCGCAGTGTTAAGCGCAATTGGCAAACAGTCTCAGGATATCAACCAGGGCGTTGACCGTAGCGATCCGCTGGAGCAAGGCGCGGGTGACCAGGGCCTGATGTTTGGCTATGCCACAAACGAAACTGATGTTCTGATGCCCGCACCGGTGACCTATGCGCACCGTCTGGTTCAGCGCCAGGCTGAAGTGCGTAAGAACGGCACGCTGTCATGGCTGCGCCCGGATGCTAAAAGCCAGGTGACCTTCCAGTACGACGACGGTAAAATTGTTGGGATTGATGCCGTCGTGCTGTCAACCCAGCACAGCGAAGACATCTCACAGACAGCGTTGCAGGAAGCGGTGATGGAAGAAATCATCAAGCCTGTCCTGCCTGCCGAGTGGCTGAATGCATCCACTAAATATCACATCAATCCGACTGGCCGCTTTGTTATCGGTGGCCCGATGGGTGACTGCGGCCTGACCGGTCGTAAAATCATTGTCGATACTTACGGCGGGATGGCCCGTCACGGTGGCGGCGCATTCTCTGGTAAAGATCCGTCTAAAGTTGACCGTTCAGCCGCCTATGCCGCCCGCTATGTTGCCAAAAACATCGTGGCCGCGGGCCTGGCCGATCGTTGTGAGATTCAGGTTTCCTATGCGATTGGCGTCGCTGAGCCGACCTCTATCATGGTCGAGACCTTTGGCACAGAAAAAGTGTCTACTGAACAGCTGACCTTGCTGGTGCGCGAGTTCTTTGACCTGCGCCCTTACGGCCTGATTCAGATGCTGGACCTGCTGCATCCTATCTATAAAGAAACCGCTGCCTACGGTCACTTCGGTCGCGAGCATTTCCCTTGGGAAAAAACCGACAAAGCTGCCCAGCTGCGTGAGGCTGCGGGCCTGTAAGGCTGACGCATCACTGAAAAGCCCCGCCATCTGGCGGGGCTTTTTTTTGCCTGTCCTGCTTCCTTTTCATGGCGTTTTTTCCTTCTGCACATTTTTTTAACTCAACTACACTTTCTTTCGGCTTGTACGCTGCTGATGTGTTAACGCTTACAATTTGAAACGCTTTATATATCGGCTATTTAGGAATTTATCGCCGTAGTTATTCTTCTGAAAATGCGTTATTTTCAGCGTCATCTGATAGGCGTTAAACAGGACATTGTCAGAAACTTCGAGGGTGCTATACCTCACTGGTTACTTGACCTTTCTGGGTTGTAAATGCTGGATTTCAGGGTTTCAGCAAGTGTAAGCGATTACATCAATGTGATCGGGCTCACTTTTTGCTCAGTTAAGGTTTTTTAACATCGATAACAACAATGATGGATAATTTTGGAGGCAACCATGCCTGGCAATTCACATAAAAGCAGAACCTCAAATAAGGCAATGACCTTATTTGTCTGCTTTCTGGCAGCCCTCGCAGGCCTGCTGTTTGGGTTGGATATCGGCGTTATTGCCGGTGCTCTGCCCTTTATCGCGAAGGACTTTAACGTCACTGCCCATCAACAGGAGTGGATTGTCAGCTCCATGATGTTTGGTGCAGCGATCGGTGCCATCGGCAGCGGCTGGATGTCATCCCGTCTGGGCCGTAAGAAAAGCCTGATGGCCGGTGCGATTCTGTTTGTTATTGGCTCACTCTGGTCAGCCATGGCACCGAACCCTGAAATGCTGATCAGCGCACGTGTGCTGTTGGGTCTGGCGGTAGGTATCGCCTCTTACACCGCGCCGCTTTATCTTTCAGAGATTGCCCCTGAAAAAATCCGCGGCAGCATGATCTCCCTGTACCAGTTGATGATCACCATCGGTATTCTGGGTGCTTATCTTTCCGATACGGCGTTCAGCTTTACAGGTAACTGGCGCTGGATGCTGGGCGTTATCACTATTCCTGCCCTGCTGCTGCTGGTTGGCGTGTTCTTCCTGCCTAACAGCCCACGCTGGCTGGCGGCGAAAGGCAACTTCCGCGATGCGCAACGCGTACTGGATCGCCTGCGTGATACCAGTGAGCAGGCAAAGCGCGAGCTGGATGAGATCCGTGAAAGCCTGAAGATCAAACAGTCAGGCTGGGGATTATTTACCAGTAGCAGCCACTTCCGTCGTGCGGTGTACCTGGGCATTCTACTGCAGGTTATGCAACAGTTTACCGGCATGAACGTCATCATGTATTACGCACCGAAAATTTTTGAGATTGCAGGTTTCTCAAATACCACCCAACAGATGTGGGGAACGGTGATTGTCGGCCTGGTTAACGTACTGGCAACCTTTATTGCTATCGGTCTGGTGGATCGCTGGGGCCGTAAGCCTACCCTGATTCTGGGCTTCCTGGTCATGGCGGCCGGTATGGGCGTTCTTGGCACCATGCTGCATATGGGCATTCATTCGTCAGGCGCGCAGTACTTCGCGATTGGCATGCTGCTGATGTTTATCGTGGGCTTTGCCATGTCAGCCGGTCCGTTGATCTGGGTTCTGTGTTCTGAAATTCAGCCGCTGAAAGGACGCGATTTCGGTATCACCGTGTCAACGACCACCAACTGGATCGCCAACATGATTGTCGGCGCAACCTTCCTGACCATGCTGAATACGCTGGGCAATGCACCGACCTTCTGGGTTTACGGTCTGCTGAACGTCTTCTTCATCGTACTGACGGTTATGTTAATTCCCGAAACCAAAAACGTTTCGCTGGAGCACATTGAACGTAACCTGATGGCAGGTAAAAAGCTGCGCGACATCGGTCAGTAAGCCTCCGCTTTTCATGTGTATCCCACAGCCAGTCAGTGAAAACTGACTGGCTTTTTTGCTGGCGTTTTACCGGCGTTCTCTCTCGAAAAATCCCCCGCCTTATTATTGTCCAGCCATGGCTATTCGCCCGTAGTCACCGTCGCTGCTTCATTTTTCTTTCAAAGATGCCCGCGGCCCCGGAACAGACTGCCGCCAGTATGGCGCAGATTCGCGCCGTGAAAGATATCTCCGCCCTGATTGAAGCGTCCGCCGTGCGGGTCGAAAATGGTGTCGTACTGGTCAACGATGCGGGCAAAACCATGCATGAGATGACGACTGCCGTTTCATCCGTGCAGCATATCATCGGTGAAATCGTTGCCGCCTCCGATGAGCAGGCTCGCGGCATTGCGCAAGTGACCATCGCCGTCAACGAAATGGATGGGACCACGCAGCAGAATGCCGCGCTGGTTCAGCAGATGTCAGCTGCGTCGAGTTCTCTTGAGGACCAGGCCCGGCAACTGGCGCAGACGGTTAAGCAGTTTCATTAAAAAGCGGGTGGTGCCGGTCGGCCAGCATACCTTTTTTGCAGGCGGTGTATTGCTGTTGAGTTCCTCGCCTGCGCCGCTTATGCTGAGCGCCATGAAAACAGCCCGCCTTCCCATTGCCCTGCAACAAGCCGTTATGCGCGCCCTGCGTAGCGCGCTTGAGCGGGCCAATGAAAAGCTTGAACGCCATTATCCTGAGCCAACGCTGGTTTATCAGCAGCGTGGCACCGCCGCTGGCACGGCCTGGCTGGAAAAATGGGAAATTCGCCTCAATCCCGTCCTGCTGATGGAAAATCAGCAGGCCTTTATTGAAGAAGTTGTTCCCCATGAGCTGGCCCATTTGCTGGTGTGGAAAACCTTTGGCCGCGTCGCGCCCCATGGCAAAGAGTGGAAATGGATGATGGAGAGCGTTCTGGGCGTGCCGGCACGGCGCACTCATCAGTTCGAAGTCGAGTCGGTGCGCAGCCGCACTTTTGCTTATCGCTGCCAGTGTCAACAGCACCAGCTTACCGTGCGTCGCCATAACCGCGTGCTCCGTGGCGAAAGCGAGTACCGCTGCGTGCACTGCGGTAGCCTGTTGAAAGCCGACGTCTCTCCCCTCTCCTGAACGGATTCTCATTCCGCCTGCGCCTGCATTCTGGTACCCTGCCGCCCTTTTAAGGATCAGGGGTAAAACTGGAATATGTCTCGCAAATTAATCATAACCACGGCGCTGTTACTGGCATCTTTTAACAGCCAGGCCCTTAACCTCGATAACTATCATCAAAATAATTTTCAGCAGGCCAAAGCCTTCGCCGCAGAGATTAACCAGGATGCGCCAGGCAGCTTTTATTGTGGCTGTAAGATTAGCTGGCACGGCAAAAAGGGCGAGCCTGACCTGAACAGTTGTGGTTATCAGCCGCGCAAAAATGCCAACCGCGCCGCGCGTATTGAGTGGGAACATGTGATGCCTGCCTGGGAGTTCGGTCATCAACGTCAGTGCTGGCAGAATGGCGGCCGCAAAAATTGCAGTAAAGATGCCGACTACCGCCGTATCGAAACCGACCTGCACAATCTGCAGCCGGCCATCGGTGAGGTGAATGGTGACCGCGGTAACTACGCTTACAGCCAGTGGAACGGCACTGAAAAGCAGTACGGTCAGTGCACCATGCAAATTGATTTTAAAAACAAGCAGGCGCAGCCGCCAGAGCGGGCTCGCGGCGCAATCGCCCGCACTTACTTCTACATGCGTGACCAGTATCATCTGCGCCTGTCGCGTCAACAAACCCAGTTATTCACGGCCTGGGACAAGCTCTATCCGGTGAGCAAATGGGAATGTGAGCGCGACCAGCGCATCGCGCGCGTACAGGGGAATCATAATCCTTATGTGCTCGAGGCTTGCAAGCGTTAAAATCCCTGCCCTAAACTAACGGTTTCACCGCCCCGCCGCGTTAATCCCGCGGCGTTTAGCTCTCAGGGACCTTATGCGCATACCTCGCATTTATCACGCACAGCCTGTTCACGTTGGCAGTGAAATTACGCTGGACGACGACGCCGCCAACCATGTTGGCCGCGTGCTCCGTATGACCAGTGGGCAGCATGTAGAACTGTTTGATGGCAGTAATCTGACTTTCGCAGCAGAAATCACGCATGTTGATAAAAAACGTGTAAAAGTATCCATCACGGCAAGCCAGGAAGACGATCGCGAATCACCGCTTTATCTGCATCTCGGTCAGGTGATGTCTCGCGGCGAAAAAATGGAATTTACTATTCAGAAATCGATCGAACTGGGTGTAAATGTTATTACACCGCTGTTTTCTGAACGCTGTGGTGTCAAACTGGATGCCGAACGTCTGGCAAAAAAAATTCAGCAGTGGCAAAAAATTGCCATTGCCGCCTGCGAACAGTGTGGTCGTAACCGGATACCTGAAATCCGCCCGGCCATGACGCTGGAAGCCTGGTGCAGTGAAGCAGAAAGTGGGTTAAAACTAAATCTGCATCCGCGCGCCAGCCACAGCATCAATACGTTGCCCCAGCCGGTCGAACGTATCCGCCTGTTGATTGGTCCGGAAGGTGGGCTGTCAACGGATGAAATTGCCATGACGGCGCAGCATGGTTTTACCGATATTCTGCTTGGCCCACGGGTTTTACGCACCGAAACCACGGCACTGACCGCCATCACGGCACTTCAGGTGAGGTTTGGTGACCTGGGTTAAGCGATACTTTTAGCTTCATCGGGTCGCGCTCAGCACAAACCGCGTCCTGACTGTTCAGCCCCTTTTCGCCCGAACGGAACGAGACGGTAATCCCCGCCTCCTTCAGGAGATAATAATGATCAAGCTTGGCATCGTGATGGACCCGATCTCATCCATCAACATTAAGAAAGACTCCAGCTTTGCAATGCTGCTGGAAGCACAGCGCCGTGGTTACGAAATTCACTACATGGAGATGAACGATCTCTCCCTGCGCGGTGGAGTGGCTTTTGCCCGCACTCGCCTGCTCAGCGTGGAACAGAATGCCGAAAGCTGGTATCAGTTTGGCAGCGAGCAGGTGATTAAACTGGCTGACCTGAACGTCGTGTTGATGCGAAAAGATCCGCCATTCGACACCGAATTTATCTACTGCACCTATATCCTGGAGCGCGCAGAAGAACAGGGCACGCTAATCGTCAACAAGCCGCAAAGCCTGCGCGACTGTAACGAAAAACTGTATACCGCCTGGTTCGCAGAATTCACGCCAGATACGCTGGTCACCCGTTCTAAGCAACAGCTGCGGGCGTTCTGGCAGGAGCATGGCGATGTCATTATGAAGCCGCTGGACGGCATGGGCGGCGCGTCCATTTTCCGCGTGAAGCAGGACGACCCGAATTTCGGTGTTATCGCAGAAACCCTGACTGAACATGAAAGCCGTTACTGCATGGCGCAAAATTACCTGCCGGCGATCAAAGACGGTGATAAGCGCGTTCTGGTGGTCGATGGCGAACCGGTTCCCTATTGCCTGGCGCGTATTCCGCAGGGGGGAGAAACCCGCGGTAACCTGGCGGCTGGCGGACGCGGCGAAGCTCGCCCGCTGAGCGAAAGCGACTGGGAAATTGCCCGCCGTGTCGGCCCTGCCCTGAAGGCCAAAGGCCTGATTTTTGTCGGGCTCGACATTATTGGTGATAGACTGACTGAAGTTAACGTGACCAGCCCGACATGCATTCGTGAAATCGAGGCCGCGTTCCCTGTCTCCATCACCGGTATGCTGATGGACGCCATCGAGAAGCGCCTGGGCTGAGCATAACGCTGGGGCCATGCTCCGTGATCAACCCAACACCGGTGCAGATGTCGCGCACCGGTTATCTTTGGTAAAGCATGTGAGAATGAATTTACAGCATCACTTTTTAATTGCCATGCCATCGTTGCAAGATCCCTTTTTCAAACGTTCTGTGGTCTACATTTGCGAGCATAACGAAGAAGGGGCAATGGGGCTGATTATCAATAAGCCGATGGAAAACCTGACGGTTGACGGCATTCTGAAAAAGCTCAAGATCGCCGAAGAAAACCGCGACCCGGCAATCAATCTTGATAAACCGGTGTTCAGCGGTGGTCCGCTGGCAGAAGATCGCGGCTTTATTCTGCATTCGGCACAGCGAACCTTTACCTCCAGCATTCGCGTCTCAGACAACACCGTGATTACCACCTCACGCGACGTTCTGGAAGCGATTGGCACGGCCTCACAGCCCGATCATGTGCTGGTCGCGCTGGGTTATTGTGCCTGGGAAAAAGACCAGCTTGAAAACGAGCTGATGGAAAACGCCTGGCTGACCACACCGGCTAACAGCAACATCCTGTTTCAGACGCCGATCTCTGAGCGCTGGCGTGAAGCCGCACGCAGCATTGGCGTTGATATTCACAATATGGCCAGCGATGCAGGTCACGCCTGATGAATACACAAACGTTGTTAGGTTTTGACTTCGGCACCAAAAGTATCGGCGTCGCGGTGGGACAACAGCTGACGGGCAATGCCCGCCCGTTGAGTGCGCTCAAGGCGCAGGATGGCACGCCTGACTGGCTGCAAATCGAAAAACTGCTCAAAGAGTGGCAGCCTGATTTTGTGGTGGTGGGATTACCGTTAAATATGGACGGCACTGAACAGCCTTTGACCGCGCGCGCGCGCAAGTTTGCTAACCGCCTGCATGGTCGTTTCGGCATTCGCGTGGAGCTGCAGGATGAGCGCCTCAGCACCGTCGAAGCGCGAGCCGATCTGTTTGAACGGGGCGGTTATCGTGCGCTGAACAAAGGATCAGTGGATTCACAGTCAGCGGCAATTATCCTGCAGGACTGGTTTGAAACCCATTAAGCAATAACGCCTTCGGCCTGACGGGCCAGACGGCTCTGCTCAAACGTTTGCATTCCGGCCTGCGCGCCGGTTTGCAAAATGGCAGGAATCTGGTGCATTTTGCCTTCCCGAATCAGGTTGATGACCGCACTGGTCGTAATCAGCACCTCAAACAGCCCGACTCTTTTCTCATCGATGGCAGAAACCAGCTGCTGCGCAATAACCGCTTTCAGGCTGCCCGCCAGTTGCGTGCGTATCAGATTTTTTTCATCTGCAGGAAACACATCCACCAGCCTGTCCACCGCCTGAACCGCGCCGCGCGTATGCAAGGTTGCCAGCACCAGATGTCCGGTTTCTGCGGCGGTCAGTGCCTGACGAATGGTGTCACTGTCGCGTAGTTCACCCAGCATAATCACGTCAGGATCTTCCCGTAAAGCCGCTTTCAGGCCCAGACTAAACGACCGGCAATGCAACCCGACTTCGCGCTGTTGAATCAGGGATTGCTGGCTGTGATGAATAAACTCAATCGGATCTTCCAGCGTCAGAATATGCCGCGCCTGCAGCCGGTTGATGGCATCGACCATAGCCGCCAGCGTGGTCGATTTACCACTGCCGGTTGCGCCGGTAATCAAAATCAGCCCGTCCTGTTTATCCAGTAAGGTCGGCACCACCTCCGGCAGGCGCAACGCTGCCAGCGTGGGACAGTGGCTGGCAATAATACGCAACGCCAGTGACAGCCCGTTACGCTGCCTAAACAGATTGGCGCGGAGGCGTTGTCCACTCACCAGGGTTAACGCAAAATCCAGCTGCCCTTCTTGCTTCAGCTGCGCCTGCTGTTCAGTGTCCAGCCATGCCGAGGTAAACCGCGCCATCCAGTCAGCAGACAGGACAGGCTGGTCGGGAAGCGTTTCAAGCCTGCCCTGACGGCGCCAGTACGGCAAATGTCCGTTACAAAGGTGCAGATCGGCGGCGTTATGCTTTACACTAAGCGCCACTATTTCATCCAAATCCATTTTGATCTCCAGACTATGACTTCAATCCAGCACAACCTACAGCAAGTCCGTCAGCGAATCGCTGCTGCTGCAACCCGTTGCGGCCGGGCACCAGAAGAAATTACGTTACTTGCAGTAAGCAAAACGAAGCCTGCGAGCGCGGTCGAAGAAGCCGCAGCGGCGGGTCAGATTGATTTTGGTGAGAATTACGTTCAGGAAGGGGTTGAAAAAATTCAGTCCCTGGCCTCACATCCTGGATTGATATGGCATTTCATTGGTCCCCTGCAGTCCAATAAAAGCCGACTGGTAGCCGAACATTTTGCCTGGTGCCACACCGTCGATCGCCAGAAGATCGCCCAGCGGCTCAACGATCAGCGGCCTGAACATCTGCCGCCGCTCAATGTCTTAATTCAGGTAAATATCAGTGACGAAAACAGTAAATCTGGCATCATGCTGGATGCGGTTGCCGAACTGGCTCAGGAGATTACCGCCATGCCGCGTTTGCGGTTGCGCGGGCTGATGGCGATTCCGGCACCCGAACAGGATTATCAGCGACAGCTGGCGGTATGCCAGCAAATGGCTGATGCATTTCACCAGCTAAAACAGCAATATAGTAATGTTGACACCCTTTCACTGGGGATGAGCGATGACATGGAGGCGGCCATCGCCGCTGGCAGTACTCTGGTGCGCATTGGCACCGCTATATTTGGCGCGCGTGATTACACACAACCTTCACAACAATAATTGAGGAACTTCATGTTAACAATGACGTTTTTAGTAAAAACGATAATCGATCTCTACGTCATGGTGCTGCTGCTGCGCATCTGGATGCAGTGGTCACGTTGTGATTTTTATAATCCGCTTGCCCAGTTTGTGGTGAAGATTACTCAGCCGATTGTGAAACCCTTACGTCGTATCCTGCCTGCACTGGGTCCGATCGATACGGCATCTCTGTTGTTAGCCTTTGTACTGACAACGCTTAAATACCCGCTTCTGCTGCTCATCCAGGTCGGCGTGTTCTCTGTCGATCCCACCAATTTGCTGGTTGGGCTGCTGTCGTTGCTGAAATCTGCCGGCTATTTGGTGTTCTGGGTGATTATCATTCGCTCCCTGATGAGCTGGATCAGCCAGGGCCGCGGTGCGATGGACTTCGTGCTGATCCAACTGACCGAGCCATTAATGGCGCCGATTCGCCGCATTCTCCCTGCCATGGGCGGCATCGACTTCTCAGCCATGATTGTGATTCTGGTGCTGTATGCCCTGAATTTCCTTGGCATGGATCTGTTCCCGGGTCTCTGGTATTTGCTGTAAATGAATCAAACTGGAACTGTTATGCAAAAAGTTGTTCTTGCCACCGGTAATCCCGGCAAAGTACGTGAACTGGCGGATCTGCTCGCCGCCTTTGGTCTGGATATCGTGGCGCAAACCGAACTCGGCGTGGAATCCGCCGAGGAAACCGGCCTGACCTTTATCGAAAACGCCATCCTGAAAGCGCGTCATGCCGCGCAGCTTACCGGGCTTCCTGCTCTTGCAGACGACTCCGGGCTGGCCGTAAATGCGCTGGGTGGCGCACCCGGGATTTATTCTGCCCGCTATGCCGGTGAAGAGGCCAGCGACCAGCAGAACCTGGAAAAACTGCTTCAGGCGCTGGAAAACACGCCCGACGGGCAACGTCAGGCACAGTTCCACTGCGTGCTGGTCTATTTACGTCATGCTTCTGATCCCACGCCGCTGGTGTTCCACGGTAGCTGGGACGGGGAAATTACCCGGACGGCAGCCGGTAACGGTGGGTTTGGTTACGATCCCGTGTTCTATGTTCCGGCATTGGGTAAAACCGCCGCCGAACTGACTAAAGCAGAGAAAGGAAAAGTCTCTCATCGTGGTAAAGCATTGACGCTGTTACTGGAAGCGATGCGTAATGCCTGATTTACCGCCTCTGAGTTTGTACATCCACATTCCCTGGTGTGTACAGAAATGCCCCTACTGTGATTTTAATTCTCACGCCTTAAAGGATGAGGTGCCGCACGTTGAATATGTGCAGCACCTGCTGCGCGATCTTGAAAACGATCTGCCGCTGATTCAGGGTCGCGAGGTTCGCACGGTGTTTATCGGCGGCGGAACGCCAAGCCTGTTAAGCAGCAGCGCCATGCAGATGTTGATGGATGGTGTGCGCGAGCGCCTGACGCTGACGGCAGATGCGGAAGTCACGATGGAAGCGAACCCGGGCACGGTAGAAGCTGACCGCTTCAGCGCTTATCAACGCGCCGGCATTAACCGCATCTCCATTGGCGTACAGAGCTTCAGTCCGCAGAAGCTGGAACGACTGGGCCGTATCCACGGGCCAGACGAAGCGAAACGCGCCGCCGAACTGGCTCAGGGGTTAGGCTTACGCAGCTTCAACCTTGACCTGATGCATGGCCTTCCCGATCAGTCACTGACGGAGGCGCTGGACGATTTACGCCAGGCGATTGCGCTCAATCCACCGCATCTTTCCTGGTATCAGTTGACCATTGAGCCGAATACCTTATTTGCCTCTCGCCCGCCCACACTGCCGGATGATGACGCCCTGTGGGATATTTTCGAGCAGGGTCATCAGTTGCTGACCGCCGCCGGTTATCAGCAATACGAAACCTCGGCCTATGCCAGGCCGGGCTACCGCTGTGAACATAACCTGAACTACTGGCGGTTTGGTGACTATCTCGGCATTGGCTGTGGTGCGCACGGCAAACTGACCCAGCCCGATGGCCGCATTGTCCGCACGATAAAAGTGCGTCATCCGCGTGGCTTTATGAAGGGAAACTATCTCGACAAGCAGTACGACGTTGTGGACAGTGATAAGCCGTTTGAGTTCTTTATGAACCGTTTTCGTTTGCTGGAGCCCGCGCCGCGTGCTGACTTTAGCCGCTATACCGGGCTGGATGAAACGTGGGTTCGCCCGCAGATCGACCAGGCGCTTGCCGCAGGCTACATCACCGAAACGCCGGAATATTGGCAGATTACAGAGAAGGGCAAACTGTTCCTGAACACGTTGCTGGAGCTGTTTTTAGCGGAAGCGTAGCGCCTTCCCGGCCCGGAAGCCTGACGCCACAGGTGAGCGTAACCGGGCCGTTTGCACCGCCGTTCAACCGCGCTCGGTATTCTGCCTTAGCTGTAACAGCCTCGTGTTAATAATGGCGATGTTAACCTCACAGGGCATGCCATCATCCAGATAGACGGTTTCGTTGATCTCCAGCGCCGCATCATTCGCATTAAAATTCAGCAGCCTGAGCTGCTCACCGTCGGTAACGTTGATGGCATTCAGTTGCTGATCACGACGCTGAATTTTCTTGCCGGTGATCTGTTCAATGTACGAATATTTTGAGATTTCCAGTCGCCCAAACTCCATGCTGTTAAACAGGCTGACGGGCAGATGGATATATTCCAGTGCGACAGGGATGTCATCAAAGCACATCAGACGAACGATTTTGTATATCTGGTCGCTGTTCTTGATGCGTAAAGCCTGCGCCATATCGGGCCCGGGCACTTTGATAATGCTGGCAGTGAGCACCTTCCTGACCGCTTTGTGTCCTTTTTTGTGCGCCTGATAATCAAACGGCGAAAGCGCATGAAACCGGCCAGAATGATTACTCTTGCCGATTGAGCCGACGAACAGGCCCGAACCTTTTACCCGATAAATGCGCTGCTGCTCAATAAGGATTCGGGTAGCTTCCCGCACCGTCGCCCGGGTAATGCCAATGTTCTTGGCAATGGCAATTTCCGTGTCCAGCTTATCGCCCGGCAGAAGGCCATCCTGCATGATCTTCGTCAGAATATAGTCGACAACCTCTTTTTGCTTCTCTGTAATGCCATCGAACATCAGCATGTTCCCGAATAGTGTGCCCGTGCCTGCGGTGCGCTACAGCAACGCCTTTACGCCTGATTTCCGTCACGACGTGCCAGTAAGAAAGGACCCAGATGTGATCCAGCTAACGATTTTGCACTCAAATCCTCTTCGTCCAGCCAGAAATGATTCTTGCATATTGTATCTGTACAGGTCGAGGTGCATCATCAAGATGACTAGACAGGTTAAACATGTCTATACGTACGAAACGTTTTTTGCAACAGCGAATGTTCAAAACTGATGCGTGCAGTCAAAATAAAAATCATAATTTATAATGGCTTATATTTATTTTCTTTTTCATCCTGCTGCCAGCCGTTTTGCTGGATGAAACGGAAAAGGGATGACAGCGTGAAGAAACAAAGAAAGCTGACTGTACAGCTTGATGAATGCGGCGAGCCTGCATCCTGACTTTTTTGCATAACCTTTTATCCAGGATAACGTATGGCGAATCTGACCCAATGGCTGAATGCTGACAAAATTCACTATCTTGAACGCGTTTCCGACTGGAAAGCCGCGATTCAGATCACTGGCGATCCCCTGCTCAGAGAAGGTGCGATTTCGCAGGATTACATCGACACGATTATCCGCCTTAAAGAGGAAACCGGCCCCTACTTCGTTATCGCGCCGCGCATTGCCATGCCGCATGCCCGCCCTGAGCAAGGCGCAATGAAGCTGGGGCTCTCCGTGGTGAAGCTTGCAAACCCGGTCACCTTTGATGCGGGGGAAAACGATCCTGTCGACATTCTTTTCATGTTCTCCGCCCCTGACAGCAACAGCCACATCGAGATGATCTCGCAGCTGGCTGAAGTCTTGACTGACGACGCCATCATGGAACGCGTGTACCAGGCACAAAGCCAACACGCGTTGTGCGCGGTGCTGTTAGCAAACGACATGTCCAATTAACCTATTCAACTTCAAAGAGGTTTTTATGAAAATTATGGCAGTGTGTGGTTCAGGCCTGGGAAGCAGCTTCATGATGGAAATGAACATCAAAAAAGTGCTTAAAGCGATTGATGTCACGGCGGACGTTGAGCATTCCGATCTCGGCTCAGTGACACCGGACGTGGCGGATGTGTTTGTTATGGCAAAAGACATCGCCTACAGCGCTAACCTGCCGCCGGAAAAAGTCATCATCATTAATAACATTATCGACCTGAAAGAAGTTGAGCAAAAAATTCGCGAGTACTTCAATAAATAATCCTGTCACCCACTTATAAAAGAACACTTACCGCTGAGGTTATTATGTTTATACAAAACCTTTTACTGGTAGTTGTCGACGTGCTGAAAGTCCCCTCTATTCTGGTCGGACTGGTGGCGATGTTCGGTCTGATCGCGCAACGCAAACCGCTGCCGGATGTGATAAAAGGCACGGTAAAAACCATCCTGGGTTTTTTAGTACTGGCAGGCGGTGCCACGGTGTTGGTTGGTTCACTAACGCCGCTGGGGGATATTTTTAAGCACGCATTTAACGTTCAGGGAATTATTCCAAATAATGAGGCGATGGTGTCTATCGCCCTGGCGAAGTATGGCGCGCCCACGACGCTTATCATGGCGTTTGGCATGGTGGCAAATATCACCGTTGCCCGTTTTACCCGCCTGAAATATATCTACCTCTCTGGTCATGTGACCTTTTATATGGCCTGTATGATTGCCATTATCCTGTCGGTGGCCGGATTTGAAGGCGTGCAGCTTATTTATACCGGCTCGCTGACGCTGGGAATGTTAATGGCTTTTTTCCCGGCACTGGCTCAGCCCTATATGCGTAAAATCATTGGGCACGATCAGGTTGCACTGGCGCATACCGGCACGGTGGGTTATGTCCTGTCAGGCTGGATAGGCTCTCTGGTGGGCAAAGGTTCAAAATCCACTGAAGAGATGAACATGCCAAAAAACCTGAGTTTTTTGCGTGACAGCACCATCTCGATTTCCCTGACGATGATGATCATCTATTTTATTTTGTCCGTCTCAGCGGGCAGGGAATATGTGGAGAGTCAGTTCAGCCACGGACAAAACTATCTGGTGTACTCGTTTGTGCAGGCTATTACCTTCGCTGCGGGTGTCTTTATTATCCTTCAGGGCGTGCGTTTAATTCTGGCGGAAATTGTACCGGCATTTACCGGGTTTTCAGAGAAGCTGGTGCCCAACGCGCGTCCGGCACTGGACTGCCCTATCGTTTTCCCTTATGCGCCTAATGCCGTTCTGGTTGGCTTTATTTCCAGCTTTGTCGGCGGACTGGTGGGGCTGTTTATTCTTGGACAGCTGCACTGGATATTAATCCTGCCAGGTGTCGTACCGCACTTTTTCTGCGGCGCAACGGCAGGCGTATTTGGTAATGCAACCGGCGGTAAACGCGGGGCAATGTTAGGGGCCTTTGCGCACGGTATTCTGATTACCTTCCTGCCGGTCGCCTTATTACCTGTGCTGGGTGCCATCGGCCTGACCAACACCACCTTCTCGGACACCGATTTTGGCGTTACGGGGATACTGCTGGGTAATATGGCCAGGTTCCTTGATAAGGGAACGATCACCATGGTGATCACGGGAATTTTTGCCCTGCTGGTTATTTATAACTACGTTGCCAGCAACAAAACGGTCGCTAAAGAGGTTAACAACGACTAAATCCTGTCAGGGGCTGATGAATTCAGCCCCTTTTGTTTTGCAACAGATTCAGGAAGGGCGCAACTTTGATGACGCCTGAACACGGACGTCTTCATCGCCCGGGCGCACAGGCCCTGAGGACGGGCGACCACTGGCTCAATGAACCGCACGGTGAAGGGCAGACGACCCGCCGGAGCAGGCCCTCTGTGAAGCATTACTTCAGCGAACTGACCAGTGTTTTCCGGTCTTTCTCCAGAGCAATAACCCGGTTACAGACCGCTTTCCCAAACTGCTGGAAGTCGGCTTCCTGATTATTCCACTCGCTCTGAATGGCGTTTTGCAGGCCGCCAAGATTCCCCATCAACCCCTGCAAACCGCTGCCGCCACCGTTGGACATGGCTTTGCTACCCATCTCATTGATGCTGTCCTGCAGAATACCGCCCATCGCCTGATTAACCAGTTGCTGACCATCGGCACGAACCTGATCGATCGCCTGATGATGGAAGGTTAAACCATCACTGCGATGCTCAATAATGCGGTTCATCTGGGTTTTTAACTGGGTATTCAGCGTTGCCAGCCGCTCATGTAACCGGCTGGATTCCCCGACTTGCTGGGTGATGATGTTATCCAGCGCAGCACGCCCTTTCTCCAGACGGGATGTGGCACCGTTATCGATCCAGGGAAGATCGCGACGTAAGGCATTTTGATAATCAATCGCCTTCTGACGGTTAGCCGCATTCATCGTCATTTTCTGACCGTTGAACTGCACATCGCCCAGCGTCGAGATCTGCATGTTGCCGTTTTCACCCACCACCTGCACGTTTTGTGGCGTAATAACAACATCATCCTGTGGTTTGACACTGCACTCCCAGGCGGCCTGGGCCTGCGTTGCTGCCAGTAAAAGACCGGCGACCAGCGCGTTACGAATCATACAATCTCCCTGTGTGGGTGTGAAAGCGACACTGCTGGTAACTTAGTCCCACCAGACGTCAAAGAGTTCGGTCACTTTCACATCCTGCAGCTTGCGGTCGTCCAGCCACTTGCGTACCAGCTCACGATGTTCATCGGTGCATTTACCGGTTTGCTCCAGGCAAATCAGCCCTTCCCATGCCAGATAACCGCTACCATCGAAAGCCAGACCATTAGGCGCGATCGCTTCATTGATGAACTGATTCAGGGTTTCGTCGATGTCACTTTCAGCGGTGCCCTCAGGAAAACGCCAGGCCACAGAAAAGCCCAGTTCCTGAAATTCATCAATATGTAATTTTTTACGTAAACGGCGGCTGCGTTGTGTGGCCATTATTTCACCCTCTCAAACATTAAATCCCATACGCCATGGCCTAAACGCTGCCCGCGCTGCTCAAATTTTGTCAGTGGACGCGTTTCCGGACGCGGCACATACGTGCTGTCTTCAGACAGGTTTTGATAACCTGCAATGCTGCTCATGACCTCAAGCATATGTTCTGCATAGGCTTCCCAGTCGGTCGCCATATGGAACACGCCACCCAGCTTAAGTTTACGCATCACCAGTTCGGCAAAGGGCACCTGCACAATGCGGCGTTTATTGTGACGGGCTTTATGCCACGGGTCCGGGAAGAAAAGCTGAACCATGCGCAGTGAGTTATCAGGAATCATTTTTTCCAGCACTTCAACAGCATCATGACACATAACCCGCAGATTGCTGACCTCCGCTTCTTTTGCAGAAGCCAGACAGGCCCCCACGCCCGGCGCGTGCACTTCAATCCCCAGGAAGTTTTGATGTGGCGTATTTTGCGCCATGGTCACCAGCGAGGCGCCCATACCAAAGCCAATTTCCAGGGTCACCGGCGCATCACGACTAAACAGCACAGGCAAATCAATGGGATCAGGCTGATATTCAACACCCATCTCCGGCCAGTAATTATCCAGCGCCAGCTGCTGGCCTTTGGTTAAGCGGCCCTGACGGCGCACAAAACTACGAATCCGACGCAACGGGCGTCCATTTTCATCATATTCCGGGGTGATGACATCATTAATCATGTAGAAGCCTGCTGGTTTGCCTGTTCTGGGAAACGGGCATTATGCAAAGTTCAAAAGCAGAAGCAAGCCTTTGCCACGTTCTGCTTTATTCCTGGGTGCCCTGAAGCGCGATTTCCTGCCTGAGTGTAGAGTAAACCGCAGAAATTTCCTTGTTGAGATCACCTGTCAGGATCTCGACGCATCACGCGAAAAACAGCTTATAAAGCCATCGTCTGCCGCCGCTGCTGACTCAGCTTACGATACTGCTGTGGAGACATGCCGACATATTTAGCAAATGTACTGTAGAAGCGGCTGCTGGATCGGAATCCGGCCGTCAACGCCACATCAAGCACGGTGATATCGGTGTCGCTCAATAACGCTCTGACATGGTTGATGCGCATGGCGGTAATGTACTGTTTTAACGTGAGCTGCATAACGCGCTGAAAAATGCCCATCGCATAATTGGCATTGAGCTTAACGTGTTCGGCTACGTCATTGATGGTCAAGGCCTGATCGTAGTTATCCGCAATAAATTCCAGCATCTGACTGACATAAAACTGGGCATGACGCGACACACTGTTTTTATGCGTGCGAGAGGTTTTGTTCACCCCTACCGGCTGCCATCCCGACAAACTAAAGCGTTTAAGCATCAGGCCAATTTCATCGACGGCAAGCTGGCGGATCTGTTCGTCGGGGCTGTTGAGTTCCTGCTGCCAGCGCTGCACTTCAAACACACTGAGCTGCTGCTTTGCCACAGACTTAATCACCATGCCATGAGTAACATGATTGATTAACTCTCTGTCGAGCGGCCAGGACAAAAACAGATGCATCGGCAGGTTAAGGATAGCCATGTTCTGGCAGTTGCCGGGACGCGTAAGCTGATGCGGCGTACAGGCCCAAAACAGCGTGATGTAACCCTGTTTAATCTGGACGACTTCATTATTGATCAGGTACTCCACGTCACCGTCAAACGGGACATTCACCTCCACCTGACCGTGCCAGTGGCTGGTGGTCATGGCCAGCGGCGGACGCAGTTCGATATCCATGCGCTGATATTCAGAATAGAGCGACAGCGGACTGCGGGTCTGCTTTTCATCGCTGCTACACATATGCGGGTCGGGTGGAAGCGGTACGCCAGGCTGCATCATCATCATTCCCTCTCCTGAATTATCAGAACCCTGCCATATCTGAAGGGCTCAGGCCAGTAGCAGAGGCCAAAAATGGGCGGTTCGCGTTAATAATTCTCTGCTTTTCAGGCCAGATACTCTTCTTTCCAGGTAAATTTATCCCAAAAACTCAGATCCGATGCTGGCGGCGGGCAGATCTGAGTTTTTGGGAATGCTCCCCTGATTAGAAGGAAGTTTCGTTAGTTACGGCGTGACACTATGACGTTATCCAACCTTGCAATGGAGCATCCTGATGTCTGCACCCAAAATTACGTTTATTGGCGCGGGTTCCACTATTTTCGTCAAAAACATCCTTGGCGATGTCTTCCACCGCGATGCGCTGAAGTCAGCCCATATCGCGTTGATGGATATTGATGCAACCCGGCTTGACGAGTCCTACACCGTGGTCAGCAAGCTGATGAGTTCGGCTGGCGCGGCAGGCCATATTACCTGCCACAGTGATCAGAAAACGGCATTAGTCGATGCCGATTTTGTGGTGGTGGCGTTCCAGATTGGCGGCTATGAACCCTGTACCGTCACAGACTTTGCGGTATGTAAGCGCTATGGCCTTGAGCAGACCATCGCCGATACGCTTGGCCCCGGCGGCATCATGCGCGCGCTGCGCACCATCCCGCACCTGTGGCAGATTTGTGAAGATATGACGGCGGTGTGCCCCAATGCCACCATGCTTAATTACGTCAACCCCATGGCGATGAACACCTGGGCGATGTACGCACGTTATCCGCATATCAAACAGGTTGGCCTGTGCCATTCCGTTCAGGGAACCGCTGAAGAGCTGGCGAACGATCTCAACCTCAACCCTGCCGATTTACGCTACCGCTCTGCCGGTATCAACCATATGGCGTTTTATCTGGAGCTGGAGCGGAAAACCGCAGAGGGTACCTACGTCAATCTGTATCCGGAACTGCTGGCCGCCTTTGACGCCGGGCAGGCACCGAAACCCAATATTCACGGCAATCCACGCTGCCCGAACCTGGTTCGCTATGAAATGTTCAAAAAACTGGGCTATTTCGTCACCGAATCTTCAGAACACTTCGCGGAATACACGCCCTGGTTTATCAAGCCGGGACGAGACGATCTGATTGAGCACTACCAGATCCCGCTGGACGAATATCCTAAACGCTGCGTAGAGCAACTGGATAACTGGCGTAGCGAACTTGAGCATTACAAGCGCGCTGAACGCATTGAAAGTAAGCCATCGCGCGAGTATGCCAGCGCTATTATGAATGCGATATGGACAGGCGAACCGGCCGTGATTTACGGCAATGTGCGCAATGATGCGTTAATCGACAATCTGCCACAGGGATGCTGTGTGGAAGTCGCCTGCCTGGTAGACGCCAACGGGATTCAGCCCACCAAAGTCGGCACGCTGCCGTCACATCTGGCGGCCATGATGCAAACCAATATCAATGTGCAAACGCTGCTGACCGAAGCCATCCTGACGGAAAACCGTGACCGGGTTTACCACGCTGCCATGCTGGACCCCCACACGGCAGCGGTGCTGGGCATTGAGGAGATTTATGCGCTGGTGGATGAGCTGATCGCCGAACACGGAGACTGGTTGCCCACCTGGCTTCACGCGTAACGTCTTTGTCTCCGGACATGCAGTCCGGCTGCTGCTGTATTCCATAACAGAAGGCGGGCGCTGGCAACAGCGTCCCGGTACCCGATGAGCATTTCAATAACGACAAAACTCAGCTACGGATTCGGCGCGTTTGGGAAAGATTTCGCTATTGGCATTGTTTATATGTATTTGATGTATTACTACACCGACGTAGTGGGTTTATCGGTTGGTGTCGTCGGTACGCTGTTTTTAGTGGCACGGATCTGGGATGCCATTAACGATCCGATCATGGGCTGGATCGTTAATGCCACGCGATCACGCTGGGGGAAATTCAAACCCTGGATTTTTGTGGGCACGCTGGCGAACTCGCTGGTGCTGTTCCTGTTGTTTAGCGCCCACTTATTTGAGGGCACGGCCCAGTTGGTGTTCGTCTGCGTCACTTACATCTTATGGGGCATGACCTACACCATTATGGATATCCCGTTCTGGTCGCTGGTGCCCACTATCACTCTGGACAAGCGCGAACGTGAAGAGCTGGTGCCCTGGCCGCGCTTTTTCGCCAGCCTTGCCTCCTTCGTCACCGCAGGCATTGCCCTGCCCTTTGTCAGCTATGTTGGCGGTGACAATCGCGGATTAGGCTTCCAGATGTTTACCCTGGTGTTAATTGCCTTTTTTATCGCATCAATGTTGGTGACGCTGCGAAACGTGCATGAAGTCTATTCGTCCACTGACGATGAAACCACGGATGGCAGCCGGTTGGGACTGAAAGCCATTGTCGCCCTCATCTATCGTAACGATCAGCTTTCCTGCCTGCTGGGAATGGCGCTGGCTTACAATGTCGCGGCTAACATCATTACCGGCTTTGCCATCTACTATTTCACCTACGTTATCGGCGATGCCGCTCTTTTCCCCTACTATCTCTCTTATGCCGGTGCGGCGAACCTGGTGACGTTAATCCTGTTCCCGAAACTGGTGAATATTCTGTCGCGCCGAATTCTGTGGGCGGCGGCGTCCGCACTGCCCATACTGAGCTGTGGCGTGCTGTTTGCCATGGCGCTGGCGGGCTATCACTCCACTCCGCTGATTGTGGTGGCCGGCATCTTGTTAAATACCGGTACTGCCCTTTTCTGGGTGCTCCAGGTGATCATGGTGGCGGATACCGTCGATTACGGTGAATACAAGCTGCATGTGCGCTGCGAGAGCATTGCTTATTCGGTGCAGACCATGGTGGTGAAAGGCGGTTCAGCCTTTGCCGCTTTCTTTATCGCCGTGGTGCTGGGGATAATTGGCTATATGCCTAACATCGCACAGTCACAGGAAACCCTGGTAGGTATGCAATTTATTATGATCGCACTGCCCGCGGTATTTTTTATGCTGACGCTACTGCTCTATTTCCGTTTCTACAGGCTGAACGGCGATATGCTGCGGAAAATCCAGATCCATCTCCTGGATAAATATCGTAAACCGCCGGCGTCAGAAGCGATTCCGGTCAGGAGCCTTGCGATACCTGGATCTGAACCGTAAAAGCCGCACGCCGGGCTTTTAATACCGGGTTTCGAACAGCCACAGCAGGCCAGGTGCATATCATCTGGCCTGTTGCTGTCTGGCGTTTGGGATTGATGCTGGCGCGCCCGTGGCGACTCGCCCAGGGGCGGTCAAGGCAACGCATCCGATGGGCCTGAATGAAACAGGCCTTTTCAATCTTCCGGTTTACTCTCACGTGCGCTTATGCTGGAATTCCTGCCCGAATGTCGCGTAATCACGGAAATATCCCCTTTATGATGCAAGCCCCGCAGTTCGCGCAACAGGTGCTGGACTGGTATCAGCGCTTTGGCCGTAAAACCCTGCCGTGGCAGTTGGAAAAAACACCTTATAAGGTGTGGCTGTCTGAAGTCATGTTACAGCAAACCCAGGTGACCACCGTTATTCCCTACTTTGAACGCTTTATGGCGCGGTTTCCTACCGTCAGCGATTTAGCCGCCGCGCCCCTGGACGAGGTATTGCATCTCTGGACCGGTCTGGGTTACTACGCCCGGGCGCGCAACCTGCATAAAGCGGCAAAACAGGTCGTGGATGTTCATGGCGGCGAGTTTCCCCGCAACTATGATGACGTCGCCGCTTTGCCTGGCGTGGGACGTTCTACCGCTGGCGCTATTTTGTCTCTGTCGCTGGGTCTGCATTTTCCTATTCTGGATGGTAACGTTAAACGGGTTTTGGCACGTTGTTACGCGGTAGGTGGCTGGCCGGGTAAAAAAGATGTCGAAAAACGCCTGTGGCAAATCAGCGAGGACGTCACCCCAGCCGAAGGCGTCAGTCAGTTTAACCAGGCAATGATGGACCTGGGCGCAATGGTGTGTACCCGCTCCCGACCGAAATGTGACATCTGTCCGCTTAACAGCGGATGCGAAGCCCGGGCGAACAACAGCTGGGCCAGCTATCCAGGGAAAAAGCCGAAACAGACGTTGCCGGCGCGCAGCGGCTGGTTTTTGATGATGCAACATGGCGACAAGGTCTGGCTGGAACAGCGTCCGCCGGTGGGCCTTTGGGGCGGATTATTCTGCTTCCCGCAGTTCACCAGTGAAGAGGCGATGACCGACTGGCTGACGGCACGAGGCATTCGGGCGAAACCTCAGCAGCTTACGGCGTTTCGTCATACCTTCAGCCATTTCCATCTGGATATCGTCCCAATGTGGCTGTCATGGCCTTCTGCCGGGGCATTAATGGATGAAGCGGGCGGTCTCTGGTATAACTTAACGCTGCCGCCGTCTGTGGGATTAGCCGCACCCGTAGAGCGTCTTTTGCACGAACTGCGCCATCCCCAGCAGTTGCCTTTAGGCCGCTGTGAGATTAACGAGGAAGAATAATGAGCCGCACTATTTTTTGTACTTTTTTACAACGTGACGCTGAAGGACAAGATTTCCAACTCTACCCTGGCGATCTGGGAAAACGCATTTACAATGAAATCTCGAAAGAAGCCTGGCAGCAATGGATGGCCAAGCAAACCATGCTGATCAACGAGAAAAAGCTCAACATGATGAACCCCGAAGATCGCAAAGTGCTCGAAAAGGAAATGATCAATTTCCTGTTTGAAGGCAAAGACGTCCACATTGAAGGCTATACGCCACCCGAAGCATAACCTTTTTGGCCTCAGTACTGGGGCCGTTTTCCAGGTCAGGCATGTATTTTAGATGAATAAAAAGCTGATAGCCCTGCTGGTGATTGCACCCCTTTTAGTTTCCTGTTCCGGAAAAAAGAACCCGACCTATTCAGAAGAGTGGGTGAAGGACACCAACGGATTTGACATCCTGATGGGGCAGTTCGCCCATAACATTGAGAACATCTGGGGTATCAATGAGGTTCTGATTGCCGGACCAAAAGACTACGTCAAATATAGCGACAACTATTACACCCGCAGCCATATCAACTTTGAAAGCGGTAATATCACTATTGAGACCATTTCCGGTACCGATCCCACGGCCAGCCTGCGTCAGGCGATCGTGACCACCTTGCTGATCGGCGAGGACCCGGGCAATGTCGATCTTTATTCTGATGTCAACGATATCCAAATCAGTAAAGAACCGCTGCTGTATGGTCAGGTACTGGATAACACCGGGCAGGCCATCCGCTGGCAGGGCCGCGCTCAGGCGTTTGCGGACTATTTGATTGCGAATAAACTGCAGCGTCGCAATTCTGGTCTGCATGTGATCTACTCGGTTACCATTCCGATGGTGCCTAACCATCTTGATAAGCGTGCGCATAAATATCTGCCGATGGTGCGTAAGGCTGCTGAGCAATATGGCGTTGATGCGTCTCTGATCCTCGCGATTATGCAGACCGAATCCAGTTTTAACCCCTACGCCGTCAGCCATTCTGACGCACTGGGTTTAATGCAGGTGGTACAGCATACCGCGGGCGTAGATGTGTTCCGCATGAAGGGTAAATGGGGCAAACCAAGCCGCAGCTACCTGCTGGACCCCGAGAACAACATTGATGCCGGTACGGCTTACCTGTCATTGCTGCAGCGCAGCTATCTGGCAGGCATTCAGGACCCGCTTTCGCGTCGCTATGCCGTCATTACCGCCTATAACGGCGGTGCAGGCAGCGTACTGCGTGTGTTCTCCAGCGATAAGGATCGTGCGGTTACTATCATTAACGGCATGTCACCCAGTCAGGTTTATCAGACGCTGTCTAAACAGCATCCGTCTGCGGAATCGCGGCATTATTTGTATAAGGTGAGTACGGCGCAGCGGAGTTATCATCGGTTTTGATGGGGGGCTGCCCGCCGGGCGATGGGTTGCTTACTCTGGCTATGAGAAGGTTCCGCCAGTCGGGCGTTGGGTTGTTTGGTCTGGCTATGAGAAGGTTTCGCCCGCCGGATGTTGGGTTGCTTACTCTGGCTGTGAGAAGGTTCCGCCCGCCAGGCGTTGGGTTGCTTACTCTGGCTGTGAGAAGGTTCCGCCCGCCAGGCGTTGGGTTGTTTGGTCTGGCTATGAGAAGGTTCCGCCCGCCAGGCGTTGGGTTGCTCACTCTGGCTATGAGATGGTTCTGCCCGTCGGGGAATGGGGTGCTTACTCTGGCTATGAGAAGGTTCCGCCCGCCAGGCGTTGGGCAGTTTCAGCCTGCCCGTGCAGGCGGACGTGTTAAGGGGCTTACGCCAGCCCCTTAACAATCCCGGCGTCCGGCAGCCGTCGCTGTTCCTTCGTCACTCACTGCGGCCTGACGGGCCGGCCGGATGCGCCCTCCGTGGCGCAGCCGTCCTCTTCGCGGCATCCCTGCCGCTCCGCCCTGGCCTCCGCTCTCTCCTCAGCGCTCCGGATGCCTCCTGAAAACCCACGCCTGTGAGATCGAATGTTTTCCCGGAAGGTCAGCTTTGTCTGTAATTAACTGCGTGCGGTTAAATGAATGCGGACGTTTAGGGAACAAAAAACTATCTTTATCTCAATATATTAGGATGCACTTTGGATGCCTACGAAAACCCACTCCTGTGAGGGCTTATATTTTTCCCGGAAGGTCGGCGTTGTCTGTAATTAACTGCGTGCGGTTAAATGAATGCGGACGTTTAGGGAACAGAAAAATATCTTTATCTCAATATATTAGGATGCGCTCC
>NZ_JALNPN010000011.1:0-45600 GCF_024520835.1 Pantoea sp. Fr+CA_20 | reverse complement strand
ATTGACTGCGTGCGGTTAAATGAATGCGGACGTTTAGGGAACAGAAAAATATCTTTATCTCAATATATTAGGATGCGTTCCAAATGCCTCCGAAAACCTACGCCTGTGAGATCGAATGTTTTCCCGGAAGACTGGCTTCGCCTGTTGTTAACATGCGCAATCAAAACTCAGGATGGGAAAGCCTGACGAACATGAAAAATTGAAAAGTGATGAGCCAGGAGGCTTTTCCTGCATCTGAAGCGGCAACGCGGTTGGTTTTACTACAGATATCGAAGCGGGGGAGTTGGCCGGCCTTCCCGACCGCTGAGCGGATGAGGGATTTCCGGATGAGCCGACAGGACGTCGGCGAGAGCCGGGCCGCGCCAGGGACGGCGCGTCCTGGCGGTCCGGCAGAAATCCTGAAGCAGCGAAGGCACCGCGCAGCGGCGGGTGGGCAGGACGGGAGCCCGGGGTCAAGGGGCCGCGGCGATTGGCGGCCCCTTGTCGGTCGCCCGCACGGGGCAAACTGAAACTCCCTGCCGCCTGGCGAGCGAAACCTTCTCAGAGCTTCCGAACGTCAGCTCCATGAAAGCCCTCCGCCGCCAGGCAAAAAACCATGCCTCATTGCACCATCATATTCGCCACCAGATACTTACGTCCGTCGGCATCTTCCTCGGTGTAAACCCCTTGTAACTCCGGAGAAAAACCAGGCAACTGGTTAATGCCCGCTTCCAGCGCCAGGAAATAGCGCTGCACCGCCCCGCCCCATGCTTCACCCGGTACCACACAAAGTACGCCGGGTGGATAAGGCAGTGCGCCTTCCGCCGCAATACGCCCTTCTGCCGTTGCAATCGGTACCAGCTCAACTTCACCACGAATATAAGCCTGATGCGCATCCTGTGGGTTCACTTTAACCTGCGGCAAACCCTGCTCGCGGAACATCATGCGTTGCAGATCTTTTACGTTAAAGCTCACGTACAGGTCATGCATCTCCTGACACAAACGGCGCAAGGTGTAACCCGCGTAGCGTTTGGCGTTTTTACGGTAAAGCGTGGGCAGCACTTCAGCCAGCAACGTATCGTCTTTAACATGCTGCTCAAACTGCGCCAACATCGCGACCAGAATCGCCATTTTTTCCGGGCTTTCTGCTGGCGTTAGCAGAAACAGAATGGAATTGAGATCGCATTTTTCCGGCACGATGCCGTTCTCACGCAGGTAGTTCGCCAGAATGGTCGCTGGAATACCGAAATCAGCGTATTCGCCACTGGCAGCATCAATGCCTGGTGTGGTCAGCAGCAACTTGCAAGGATCGACACGGTACTGATCGCGATCGTATCCGGCAAAACCGTGCCATTTAGCGTTAGGTTCGAAGCTAAAATAGTTAAGATCGCGTGCGATCGCTTCCGTTGGCGCATCCTGCCAGCGCTCGCCATTGACGATTTCCGGCACGAAAGGCAGGATCATTTCACAACGCTCAAAGATCGCTTTGCGCGCTTCAATGCCCAGCATCACGCACTCATCCCACATACGGCGTCCCGCCTCGCCCTGATGCATTTTGGCGTTAATATCCAGTGCGGCAAACAGCGGATAAAACGGGCTGGTTGATGCGTGCAGCATGAATGCGTTGTTCAACCGCTTGTGCGGGCAGAAACGCTTTTGCCCACGAATATGGTTATCTTTTTTATGAATCTGCGAGGTCTGCGAAAAGCCCGCCAGCTGCTTGTGCACTGACTGGGTAACAAAAATGCCGGGATCGTTTTCATTAAGCTCAAGCGTCAGCGGAGAGCAACCTTCCATCAGCGGAATAAACTGCTCATAGCCCAGCCAGGCCGAGTCAAACAGAATGTAGTCACACAGATGACCAATGCGATCCACCACCTGACGCGCGTTGTAGACCGTGCCGTCGTAGGTGCCTAGCTGAATAATCGCCAGCCGGAATGGACGCGCGTCGTTGGCCCGCTCAGGTGCGACTTTCTGGATCTGTTCGCGCAGATAGCCGTCGTCAAAACAGTGCGCATCAATGCCGCCAATAAAGCCAAACGGATTACGGGCAGCCTCAAGATAAACAGGCGTTGCCCCTGCCTGGATCAGCGCACCATGGTGGTTGGATTTATGATTATTGCGGTCAAACAGCACTAAATCACCGCGCGTCAGTAAAGCATTGGTGACCACTTTATTCGCGCTTGAAGTGCCATTTAACACAAAGTAGGTTTTATCCGCATTAAACACTTTGGCAGCAAACTTTTGTGCATGCTTCGCCGAGCCTTCATGGATCAGCAGATCGCCCAGCTTAACGTCGGCATTACACATGTCCGATCGAAAAACGTTTTCGCCATAAAAATCAAAAAATTGCTTACCTGCAGGATGCTTTTTAAAAAACGCACCGCCCTGATGGCCGGGACAGGCAAACGTGCTGTTTTGCATGTCGACGTAACGCGTCAGAGTTTCAAAAAACGGCGGCAATAATGCGGCTTCATAAGCCTGAGCGGCGGTTTCCAATGCCACCCAATCCTGCGGCTCGCCATTCAGTTCACCCGTGACGCCAGGCAGGTGCATCACCTCTTCTTCAAAGGCATTGGCAACAAACACCGGTAAATTAAAACCAGTGTGACGCAACAACGCCAGCACGCCACTGCGTGTATCAGCCAGCGAGACGACCACAGCCGCCACATCGGTAAAATCAGTATTATCCAGCGTAACCACGTCGCGCGCAGTATTCAGGGTCAGATTAGGCGCAACAGCAGCGCTGGCAGCAATTTTAAGTGGTGTCATAACACAAATCCCTAACAGTCAGGGAGTGGGTGCCTGAGGCACGGCAATAGGGAAATTTCCCCGGCGAATAATGTCTGACGCGATAGACCGATAGACATCAGTAAAGAGTAGTCCTTACTCATGTCCAACAGTTGCGGCCCGATTGGCCTCACCGCATAGTGAACGATGTGTGTGTAACTGGCATGACGACGAGGAACAGTTCACGCGCCAGCTCAGGCGAGTGGGAACAAGTGCGGATGCGCATTGAACCGGACATGATAGCGTCCTCTGTTAGCGGGCGGTGGCAAGAAAAAAGTGGCGGTCATAATGTCATTTTTTACCGGCAGGAACAACCCGACAACTTTAAATATCAGGTCAATAAACACAAAATAAAAAAGCCTTAAATATCATTTAATTGCAATTAAAACGTTCATAACCAACCGATTAAGTTTCTGTAATTAATGCAAAATTATGCAATATGCAAATACGGCAGCACCTTCATCAGCCTGTACTGGAACACCACCAAATTGCGGCACGTCGCGCACTTGTCGGTCCAGTGCCTACCGCAATCGGCGTATCCGGCGTAAACTTGCCTGATTATTCTTACGCCTGACGGAGGCTGCATGTTTAAGGCACTGGTCATCGACAATGACGAACAGGGTTACCGCTCTCAACTCAAAGAACTCTCCGAAACACAATTACCCGATCAAGACGTCACCCTCGACGTAAGCTATTCCACCCTCAACTACAAAGACGCGCTGGCAATCTGCAATAAAGGGCCGATTGTGCGCCAGTTCCCAATGGTGCCGGGGATTGATTTCGTCGGACACGTCACGGCAAGCCGCCATCCTGACTGGCAAGAAGGCGATGCGGCGCTGCTCACCGGCTGGGGCGTTGGGGAAAAACACTGGGGCGGGCTGGCACAGAAAGCCCGCGTGTCTGGCGACTGGCTGGTCGCGCTGCCGGATACGCTGACACCCTTGAATACCATGGCAATTGGAACGGCGGGTTTTACCGCCATGTTGTGCGTGCTGGCGCTTGAAAAACAGGGCGTTAAGCCCGGTAGCGGTCCGGTTTTAGTCACCGGTGCCAGCGGAGGCGTCGGCAGCTTCAGCGTTGCTTTACTGGCAAAGCTTGGCTATGAGGTAATCGCCTCCAGCGGACGGGCCAGCGATGAAGCCTATTTAATCTCCACCCTGGGGGCCACCGCGGTGATGGATCGCGCCGAACTGACCCAACCCGGCAAGCCACTGGGTAAAGAGCGCTGGGCCGCCGCCATCGACAGCGTCGGCAGCCACACGCTGAGCAATGTGCTGGCCGGAATGCAGCGTGACGGCGTGGTGGCGGCCTGCGGCATGGCACAAGGGCTGGATCTGCCCACCAGCGTCGCGCCCTTTATTCTGCGCGGCGTGACGCTGGCAGGCGTAGACAGCGTGATGTGCCCTAAACCGCTGCGACAACAGGCCTGGCAGCGGCTGGGGCAGCTTCTGGATGATGCGTTACTGAGCCAGATGACAACAGTCATCCCGCTCAGTGAAGTGTGCCAGGGCGCACAGGACCTGCTGGATGGCAAAATCCGGGGCCGTCTGATCGTCGACTGCGCTTAATGCTCTTTTACGGTCTGGAGCGACGAAGGCGGGCGCGTCAGTAATTCGCTCAGCCCCTGAATCGCCCAGATCGTCCCCTGCTCCATCACCGCTTTCGGCTCACCGGAAAAGTGCTGACAGCGGGCGATGACGTCACCGCCCGGCAAGGCCCATCCTACCCAAATCGTACCTGCGGGGGTGCCATCCTGTCCGCCGTCCGGCCCGGCATAGCCGCTGATAGCCAGACTGACCGGCTCACCAGAGCGCTCACGCGCACCCCGAGCCATTTCGCATACGGTTTCCCGGCTTACCGCCGTATGTTTTTCCAGCGTGTCCTCGCTGACGCCAAGCAGTCGTACCTTGGCGCTTTCGCTATAGGTCACAAAACCGCTGGTAAAAAAATCGCCACTGTTTTCGACTGCAGCCAGCGTCATGCTGATTAATCCTGCCGTGCAGGACTCCGCCGTCGCCAGACGAAGACCAGAGGATAAAAGTTGCTGCCCCAGTAACGCTGCGGCCTCATTAAGTTTCATCATGGGTTTTCCTTTGTTTCCTGCCATGAGTGAAGTATGGCCGAAACCACACAACCTGAAACAGCTAATCTGATGTTTTATCAGAATAAACGCAGGCGCTTACCTGTACCGTTTCGGCTGGCGATGGGTTAAGGTTTGCGCTGCTGTCTGCCACGGGTGAGGATTCGCGTCAGGGTTAGCAACAAAACATCAAGACAAGAAACCCATGCGTAACAGCACAGCCGGACGCGCACGCTAATAGCGCCTGCTGGTCTGAGCGTTAACGAATAAGAAAGAGAGGGAAAGATGCAAAAACCCGTGATCGTCATCCACTACTGTACCCAATGTAACTGGCTGCTGCGCTCCGCCTGGATGGCGCAGGAACTGCTGCAAACCTTTGCACAGGACTTAGCCAGCGTGACGTTGCGTCCGGGCACCGGCGGTGTATTTGAAATTACCCTGGATGAGCATCTGTTGTGGGAACGCAAACGCGATGGCGGATTCCCCGATGCCCAGACGCTTAAGCAGCGGGTAAGGGATATCTGTTTCCCGGAGCGTTCGCTGGGGCACATTGATAAAAATAAATCTGACGACAGCTGATCACCAGCCTCAGTCATTAACTGCGGTTGATTTCATCTGCCGCAGTCTTCAGCACCGCAACAATTTTTTCCCGGGTTTCATCGGTAATCTCCTGCTGCGCCAGGCGAGTGTTTAAGGCACTTTTGAAGTGATAAATAGCCTGCTCAATCTCCGGTATGCTGCGGTTATTGACCAGAACCGCAAGGGATGACAAACGCTTCATCAGGCGAGATAGCAATGCGGCATCGCGCTTTAGCATGGCATGGCCCGTTTCGGTCAGCACAAAAGCCTTACGCGCGGCGAGAGGATCATGGATATGAATGGCGTCCATCTCCTCCAGCCATGTCAGATTGGGATAAATGATGCCAGGACTGGGCGAATACTCGCCTTTTGACAGCTCCTCAATACATTTAATCAGCTCATAACCATGCGTGGCGCGCTGCGAGATAAAATGCAGCATCAACAGACGGATCTCGCCCGCATCCAACATTTTTTCACGGCGCTTGCGACGTCCACTGCACGGCTCCGAATGCGCATCGTGGTTACTCTGCCCTGAATGTGCCGAATCCATTTTCATTCTCTGCCTGAGTCAGTGGAAAGAGCCTGATGGTAGTGGGCCGTCAGGCAAAATTCAATCAACAGCAGGTCACGTAAATCCAGTTAGCAGAAGAAGACTTACTTTTGATGCCAGTAAGCCACGGCACGCACACAATCAGCGTCAACCCCGCGCTGCGTGGTGAAATAGTCACACAGCTGTTTCACGAACTGCCCTTCTCCGGTGAGCCAGATAAAGGCGTCGTGCTGCGGAATCACTATCTTATCCAGTGCAGCAGTGAGCTGTGGTAAATCCGCCAACGTCATGTTACCCCTGCCGAGCCAGCTGATCTCTGCATTGCCGGTATCCGCCAGGTAAGCGCGCCCGGCGGCCTCATCGGCGTAGGCAAACAGATGCAGCGCCTCTGCCTTTACTGTGCTGCTGCGGCGCTTAAACGCTGGCAGCCCGGTTTCATCGCACACATAAAGCTGAAAAGCATAATCTGTCGGCACCAGCAAAGAACCACGCGGACCACCGATGATTAAGGTATCACCCACCTGCGCCTGCGCTGCCCAGTTACTGGCGACGCCGCTTTCATGACTGTAAAAATCCAGCGTCAGCGATGACTGGCCGTCGAACGCCAGTGGCGTATAGTCGCGCGCTACCGGCCGCAATCCGTCTTGCCACTGAATACCGTCCTCGTTGATCGTCGGCAGTGCCAGCGCTGCGCCGTCAGCGGAGGGAAAGAAGACCTTAATATGGTCGTCAAAACCTGGGGAGTTGAAGCCCATCAGGTCGTCACCTGTGAAGACGATGCGCCAAAACGTGTCGGCGAGCCTGGTTTTTGCGGCCACATGGATGCGACGAAAGCGCAGTTCGTTACGTACGCGTTCAGGTAAACGACGGGGATAAGATGTATGCACGGTAACTCTCCGGAAACGCGGCTGTGCGAGCGGGGATGGTTTTCGCGCGGCCTGAGTAAATAGAAATCATTCTCATGTTAGCGGCTCAGAATAGCTATGATATATCTTAAGAACAATGACCAAAAATGCGATCGGTTATGAAGAGAGGGAGCGAAAGGGAAGAAGAAGCGGGCGTGTAAAAACAAAAAAGGCGCTTGCGCACCTTTTAAGAGAACTGACGGCAATAACGTTGTTATCGAACCGGGTTTTGTCCGCTGCTTTGAGGCAGAGAGCTGTCACCGAGTATCTCGTTATGCGTGCCCTGCGAGCCAGGGTGCAAACCTGTTGGCACATTGACAGGATCGGCCATTTGCGCGCCAGCCAGAGCCGGAGCCACAGACAGCGCGATAGCCAGCAGCATTGCTGATATCTGGGAAAGTTTAATCATAGTTTTTAGCCTGATAAGGCGCAGAAAGCAGGTGAATATTCCAGCTCAGAGAAATAAAAGCCGTCGTAGTGGCTCCTCAGTGAGCTTCAGGGAGAATTTTACGCCTCGCCAGATTACCTGCTTATAAAATCGTGCGCTTTATCACAGTATGGCGCACGTAATGTGCATTCAGCATTGCGTTACCGGGATGGAAAATACGCCTTCAATGTTGTCAGCTGTGCACCGGGCTAAATCCAGGCACAGTAAATCCATCCCCGGACGGCAGGCAACGCCCAGTTTGGGCAAATGCAGATAATAAATATCCGCGATAAAACGCGTGAGTTGTTCCGGCGTACCGCTCCACGTAAGGCTGGCATACAGGCCAGGCTCAACCGTGCGGACCGGCTTATCCTGATGGACATCAGCCGCTGGCTGCACCTCAACCCCGCGAAACAGACTGATGTGCTGCTGTTCAACAGCGCTGCTTCCCGGACCGTACTGAAACCCCAGCCAGCCGTGTGCAGTTCCCTGATGTGCAAGGACAAAATGACGAACCTGTTCGGCAACGCGATGATGGCGATCGCTAATATAGTCGCCGTACCTGCACTCCCACTCCAGCGTCTCGCCCTGTAACTGCAACGCCTCTTCACGTACTGTCAGTAACACCTGTTTTACTGGCGCGCGCTGGGCAATGCGTCCGTGAAAATGGCGCACAGGTAAGACTCTGAGGCGTCGGAAAGCCCCCGGCGTCATCGTGAAATGGTTTTTAAAGACACGATTAAAATTTTGCTGATTTTCAAAGCCGAAACGCACCGCAACATCAATCAACGGCATGCGGGTCAGTCGCAGTGCCATGGCGGCGAGCGTGAGCCGGCGTTTTCGCGTATAGGCGGCCAGTGTTTGTCCGGTCATCTCCTTGAACAAACGCTGCATATGCCATTTTGAGTAGCCGGATTTGAGGGTGATCTGGTCGATATTAATGTCGTTGGTCAGGTTGGCCTCAATCCAGTCGACTAAATCATTAATATGCTGTTTTTTTATGGTTTGACTTAGCATTGATGTATGAACAGAAAAAGAGGGGGAAATTCGTCATAAAAGAGTAACAAAAAGCCTTACAAAATGTAATGAAGCGCAGGGTAAACGTCAGGATGGACGGCGAAAAGCGCATTAATTGCCTGGGTTACTATTAAAAAAGCCAGCCCGAAGGCTGGCCGATAACAGAAGAACAGAGCAAACCGGGTACGATATCCTGCCCCGGTTTCGGTACGCAGTGGGTGAAGCTTAGTGGCTGCGCATGCCAGCGGCGGTCATCATCATTCTGAACAGCGTGGCCACCACACCGAGTGCCAGCACACTTGCCCCATAGATAACCACCAGCCACAGCACGCGTTTCCACCACGGCGACCGGGTTTCATTCTGACGTTCTTTGCTGCTGACCTGGGTCTGCATATCAATGGTATCCTTCGTCTGCTTTGATTTTTCCGCGGAACACGTAATAGCTCCAGAAGGTGTAGCCCAGGATCATCGGGATAATCAGCAGGCTGCCCACCAGCATAAATGCCTGACTCTGTGGCGGAGAAGCAGCATCCCAGATAGAAACCGAGGGCGGAATAATATTCGGCCAGATACTGATTCCCAGACCTGAGAAGCCCAGGAAAATCAGCGCCAGCGTCAGCAGGAAAGGCGAATAATGCGCCTCACGCTTGATGGCGCTTCTCAGTCCCCAGGCACACAGCAGCACCAGAACGGGCACCGGCAGGAACCAGAACAGATTCGGCATGCTGAACCAGCGGTGCGCAATGTTATGGTGGGTAAAGGGTGTCCAGATGCTGATCACGCCAATAATGACCAGCAGTGCCACGAGCAGCGGCGTTGCCAGTGCGGACATTTTACGGTGCAGCTCATGCTCGGTTTTCATGATAAGCCAGGTACAGCCCAGTAATGCATAGGCCACCACCAGTCCGACGCCGCAGAACAGCGGGAACGGGGCCAGCCAGTCCATCGTGGAACCTGCAAAGCTACGGCCGGATACCGGAATACCGTCCAGCATGGCACCTACCGCAACGCCCTGGCTAAAGGTCGCCAGCAGCGAACCGGCGATAAACGACTTGTCCCAAAATGCCCGGTGATGCTCGACGGCCTTAAAACGGAACTCAAAGGCCACGCCGCGAAAAATCAACCCAATCAGCATGGCGGTGAGCGGGATAGAAAGCGCATCCGCAATAACCGCGTAGGCCAGGGGGAACGCGCCAAACAGGCCCGCACCACCCAGCACCAGCCAGGTTTCGTTACCATCCCAGACCGGCGCAACCGTATTCACCATCATGTCGCGCTCGCCTGCATCCTTATTGAAAGGAAACAGCAGGCCAATGCCCAGGTCGAAACCGTCCATCACGATATACATCAGGACAGCAAAAACGATAATCGCGAACCAGATAACAGAGTAATCAACCATCTCAACGCTCCTCATTCTGGTGAGTGGCAGCAGAGAGCGGACGTGATGGCGTTTTGATCTGGCCGGGGCCACCCGTTTCAACGATATCGCCTTCGCCCGTCACCGGACCCTGCTTAATCAACCGCATCATATAGTGATAACCCACACCGAAGACGGAGGAGTAAACCAGGATAAAGGCGAGCAGGCTGATACTCATGTGCATTTCGCCATGCGGCGATACCGCATCGATAGTGCGCTGTACGCCATAAACGACCCACGGCTGACGGCCAATTTCTGTGGTAAACCAGCCGGCTAAGATGGCAATCAGGCCCGATGGCCCCATCAGTAAGGCAAACCACAGGAACGGACGCGACTCATACAGGCGCCCTTTAAAGCGTAACCACAAGCTGACCACCCCCAGCGTAATCATCAACAGGCCCAGCGCTACCATCACACGGAATGACCAGAAGATGATGGTTGAGTTTGGACGATCTTCTTTCGGGAAGGATTTTAGCGCCGGTACCTGCTTATCCAGACTGTGCGTCAGAATAAGGCTGCCAAGATAAGGAATCTCCAGCGCATACTTAGTGCGTTCTTCTTCCATATCCGGCACACCAAACAGAATGAGCGGCGTCGCTTCACCCGGCGGGTTTTCCCAGTGGCCTTCGATAGCCGCAATTTTTGCTGGCTGGTGTTCCAGGGTATTCAGCCCGTGCGCATCCCCAATCATGGCCTGAACCGGTGCCACAATCAGCGCCATCCACAACGCCATTGAGAACATCTTACGAATGGCGGGATTGTCATTGCCTTTGAGTAAATGCCAGGCTGCAGAAGCGCCCACAAAGAAGGCACTGGCCAGAAAGGCCGCCACAGACATATGTAACAGGCGATAAGGGAACGACGGGTTAAAGACAATTTTAAACCAGTCTTCCGGCACGACAACGCCGTTCTGAATCAGGTAGCCCTGCGGCGTTTGCATCCAGCTGTTGGAGGACAGAATCCAGAACGTGGAAATTAACGTGCCGAGCGCCACCATGCAGGTCGCAAAGTAGTGCAGGCCGGGACCGACGCGGTTCCAGCCGAATAACATCACACCCAGAAAACCGGCTTCCAGGAAGAACGCCGTTAACACTTCGTAGGTCAGCAACGGGCCGGTAATACTGCCCGCAAACTGAGAAAAACCACTCCAGTTGGTGCCAAACTGATACGCCATGACCAGCCCGGAAACCACGCCCATACCGAAGTTCACCGCAAAGATTTTCGACCAAAAATGATAGAGATCGCGATAGGTTTGATTATGCGTTTTTAGCCACATTCCCTCCAGCACAGCCAGAAAACTGGCCAGGCCGATCGTGATGGCGGGAAAGATAATATGGAAGGAAACAGTAAATGCGAACTGAATCCTGGCGAGATGAAAGGCATCTAATCCAAACATTGCTTACCTCTTTGCCACATAGAACACCATATAGTTACTTATAATTAACAACTTATGTACAAAGAACGTCATTCCATTGCACAGAAAAATTCCATGGCGAATGTAAAACGCTTCGCCCTGGTAAAACAGAGACAATCAGATATGTAAAAACTATAACAGTATTTTTTGATTTAGATCATTTTTTTGTTGAAAGATCTTTTATTTGAAAAACAACAATAAAAAGTTAATTACAGCGCCGCAATGTGACATTTTTGTTATTAAATTAGAGGCTAAAAAAGTACATTCCCGTCAGGCTGTACTGGGTAAAAAAAACCTCGCAACTCGCTGTTTTTCTCTGTTATTCAGCCTTTCCCGGCTGGCTTAAATCCGGTAAAAATCTACATCCCACAATAAAATTACTTGTTTTTTATATTGTTAGCAGGATAGTGATCTTATCTTCTCTCTCTGACGGTTTTTGCCCGTTCGGGACATATTTAACCAAGAATAAATAAGCGTTTACTCGCGCCATTCAGCACAGGCCAGTTTGCTATTTATGTTAAAATTTAACGCAGTATGTAAATAAAGAACTATCCGCTAAAACCAAAAGTCATTATTTCTTCCCGATAGCTCGCTGAAATAACCGCATTAGTAAAAACGATGTTAAAAAATGCCAGCGAACAACCTCCCCTGTGGCGCTGGCCGGTTGTTCATGCCGGTCAGTTGCGGTGCAGCCTTTACTCTGCGTAATCGGCTATGGCCAGGCTGGCGCGGCACCTGACAGGCAAACGCGCCCCGTTCAGGGTGACAATTTATTCCCCGGTGGCGTCTTTTTCACGATGAGACAGAATGCGATCAACATTCTCTTCTAGCCAGTCGGCCAGGCCGACCACCTGCTCCCCCACTTCCAGGCCCAATGGCGTGAGGCGATACTCCACATGCGGAGGCACCACGTCATAGGCAATACGCTGCACAAAACCGTCTTCTTCCATGTAGCGCAGGCTCTGTGCCAGCATGCGTTCACTCACGCCGCCCACCGTCCGCCGTAATTCGCTAAACCGTAGCGTTTTATCTTTCAGCGCCAGCAGGATTAACACGCTCCAGCGGCTGGTAATGCGCTTTAACAGGTCACGTGACGGACAGTTAACGTGCAACAGCTCACCGCGTTTAAATCTTTCACTCATTTTTTCAGACATTTAGTTATATCACTCCACGCTAACAATTCTGTAAGTACTTACTAAAAGTTAGTTTATCGCTTAGGCTGTTTTTCACCAACCGCTATGTTAAAGGAGTTACCCAATGATCGCTGTTACTGGTGCGACTGGCCAGCTGGGCCGTTTAGTCATAGAAGCATTACGCAAAAAAATTGCTGCAGACCACATTGTTGCCACCGTGCGCTCGCCCGCTAAAGCCGGTGACCTTGCCGCATTGGGCGTTGTAGTGCGTGAAGCGGATTACAACAAACCTGAGACCTTAGCGGCCGCCTTTAAAGGGGTAGATAAAGTACTGCTGATTTCGGGAAGTGAAGTGGGCCAACGTGAAGCTCAGCACCGCGCCGTGATAGACGCAGCCAAAGCCGCAGGCGTGAAATTTATTGCCTATACCAGCCTGCTGCATACTGATACTTCTCCGCTCTCACTTGGCATTGAGCATCGCGCGACCGAAGCCATGCTGGCAGCCTCTGGTATGCCTTACGCCCTGCTGCGCAACGGCTGGTACACCGAAAACTATGCCGCCAGCATCGCGCCAGCCCTGGCACATCATGTGTTCCTTGGTGCTGCGGGCGAAGGACGAATCTCTTCTGCTGCGCGCCAGGATTATGCTGAGGCAGCGGCCGAAGTGATGGTTCGTGACGATCAGGCCGGAAAAGTGTACGAGCTGGCAGGCGATAACAGTTACACCCTGGCTGAATTTGCCGCTGAAATTGCGGCACAAAGCGGAGAAAAAGTCGATTACGTGAACCTGCCGCAGGCGGAGTTTGCCGCAGCGCTGAAAGCCGCAGGTTTACCGGCACCGCTGGCGGACTTACTGGCGGACTCCGACGTCGGTGTTGCTCAGGGCGGGCTGTTCGATGACTCGCGCACGCTGAGCCAGCTTATTGGTCGCCCCACCACCGCTTATCAGGACGTGATTCGCGCGACGCTGGCAAAAGGCTAAGGTCGACCCGCTAACCCCCACTTTACTCGCTAACGACGCCGTCGTCTACCGGAGCAGGATAACCGGCAGACGACGGCGATCTTGTCTTGATTGCGCCTGATGCCTGCATCCTTATCGCCTCTTGCCCGCGCGGCGTAAACCATGATTCGGTACACGCCGAAGTAAGACATTTTGCCGTGCGTAAACTGCCTGCATGTTTACTCATGGAGATCCAAAATGATTGCTGTTCTTTTTGAAGCAGAGGCACTGCCCGCAGCGCAACAACGCTACCTTGCGCTGGCGGCTGAGTTGACACCCGCGCTGGCCGAAATACCGGGGTTTATCAGGATCGAACGATTTCAGAGCCTGAGCGCGCCCGGTAAGGTTTTATCGTTATCGTGGTGGGAGGATGAGAGTGCGGTAAGAAACTGGCGGGAAAACACGCGGCATCAGTCGGCACAGGAAGAAGGTAAAAAACGCATTTTTGCCCATTACCAGATACGCGTTGTCCAGCTCATTCGGGACTATTCAGGGCCAGAGGGGCACGATCATGTTTGATATTCACGTCGTGTTCAGTAATACACCGGGGGCGCTTTCATCATTTGGCACCCTGCTCGGCCAGCATGGCATTGGGCTGGAAGGCGGTGGCGTTTTTACAACGTCGCACGAGAGCCACGCGCATTTTCTTGTTGAAGAGGGTCCCAAAGCACATCAGTTATTGTCTGACGCCGGTTTCGATGTCAGAGAGCTCAAAAAACCGTTGATCAGGAAGTTAGCGCAGGAACAGCCGGGAGAACTGGGTGAAATTGCGCGGGTCATTGCGGAAAATGGCATTACTATACTGGTTCAATACAGCGATCACAGTAACCGACTGATCCTGATCACCGATGATGATGAGCGGGCTGGTGACGTCACCCGAAAATGGACATTAGCGACAGCATGAAACTGATCCCTTCCCGGCATCAACAAGATCATCCGCCTTCACTGGAGACCAGCATGTCTGCGGTCGCCACCGCGATGGCGGATGCATCCAGAATGCATATTCTCTGTGCACTAATGGATGGCCGGGCATGGACCGCCACTGAGCTAAGCGTGGTTGCCGACATCGCCCCGTCCACCACCAGCGGTCATTTGCATAAGTTGCTTGATACCGGCCTGATCGTCTGTGTGGTGCAGGGCAGGCATCGCTACTACAGCCTGGCCGATCGCGAGGTCGCCGGGCTACTGGAAAACCTGATGGGCGTTTCGGTTAAGCCCGGTAACGCCGTTAAAACCACGACGCCAAACCGGCTGAGGCGAGCCCGCACCTGCTACGACCATCTGGCCGGTGAGATTGCGGTCGAAATCTATGATTTTCTGCAATCGGCAGGCTGGATAACGTCAGACGGCACAGCCTTAACGCCGTGCGGCACGGCGAACTTTGACAAGGCGGGCATCGTGCTTGCCCCTCGTTCCCGACGAAAAGCATGCTGTCCCTGCCTGGACTGGAGTGAAAGACGCTTTCATGCCGGGGGTGAAGTGGGTGCCGCTTTGTTACGCTTTCTGCTGCAAAAGCACTGGCTGATGCAGGCACCGGGATACCGGGAGCTTGTTGTAACGGACAGCGGCAAAGCGGCACTGCAGCGTCTGTTCAGTATCAGCCCGTTCTGACCGCCGCCCTGTATTGCCCGTTTGTTCAGCACAGGTTACAGGCTTAGCGCTCAGGTTCAGCATCCCGCCGCATCAGCAAGGTATCGTGAAAAACGCCGTTGACATAAAGCGCAGCAACATCCGTCGCGTAGGTCTGAAACCCCGCCGAGCGGTACAGCCTGGCAGCCGCGATGTTGGTGGCGCTCACGGCGAGTTTCAGGCTGTGGCATTCATGGGCTTCCGCTATCGCAGCCGTGAGCAGCGCCTTCGCCAGCCCGCTGCCCCGCCATTCAGGACGCACATACATCCCCCAGAGCGTGGCGACGTGCCGCTGTTTCACGCCTGCATTAAAGCGCACGCCGACGATGCCAGCTGTCTGGCCCTGGTCATCGATGCCCGCCAGCATACGGTTTTCACGTAGCATTGCCGCAAAAAAAGCGTCCGACTGCTGACGCTCGCGATCGTAATCCGCGCCAAAGGCGTCGGGATGACGCCTGAGCGCATCCAGTCTGATAGCACGGAATGCCGACACATCCTGCTCAGCGAGAGGTCGTAAGATGTAAGGTTTCACCACGGAATTGTCCTTAGCGGGGTTGTTCGCACCATTTTGCTTTATCCTGACACTTCTGTGTATTTTGACGGCTACGCAGGTCAAAAACATGCCCGCTGGCGATGATCAAAATTTATTTAGTTATATCCTAAGAGATTCATCTGAAATGCATTTAATGCAAAACTGGTCATATTTGGTTGAATTGACTGTGTTTTATTCAATGCATACGATTAATCGACAATTTTTATTACGTTCATAGACAATCTGCATTGTTGTTCCTGCCTGCGAGAGGTCTATAATTTCTCTTTTGTGCAACCCCGTTCGCTCAGGAGGCCGTTATTAATACTTATCGCCAGCAACTCAATGCATTCGAAGAGAATCGTGCCGGGGCGGAAGTTGAGTATCAATACGATCCCCATGAACTGAAGCTGGACCGCATGCAGGATTCTGAACCTGAGCCAGAGCTGATCGAAGGCTTACCGGCTCCGGATGCGCTGACGCCTGCCGATCGCTATCTTGAGCTGTTTGAAGCCGTCCAGATGTCGGGCATTTTCGAGGACAGCAAAACCTTTCCCGATTGTTCGCCCAAGTATGATCCACTGGATGTTCTGATGCGCTATCGCCGTCAAAAGCGCAGCAAGGACTTTGATCTGTCGCGTTTCGTTACTGAGCATTTTTATATGCCAGGCATTAACGAAAGCTTTTACGTCTCAAATCCCGATAAAACGCTCAACGAGCATATCGACGATCTGTGGCCGGTTCTGACCAAAATGCCGCAACAGCATATGCCGCACTCCTCGTTGCTGCCGCTGCCTAAGCCCTACGTGGTGCCCGGCGGACGCTTCGGTGAAACCTACTATTGGGATTCCTACTTCACCATGCTCGGCCTGGCTGAATCGGGCCGTGACGATTTGTTGCGCCATATGGCGGACAACTTCGCCTGGCTGATCGATAACTACGGTCATGTGCCAAACGGTAACCGTACCTATTATCTCAGTCGTTCACAGCCACCGGTGTTTGCCTTGATGGTGGAGCTGTTTGAAGAGGACGGCGTGCAGGGTTCACAGCGCTATCTGGATCAACTCATGAAAGAGTATCAGTTCTGGATGGACGGTGCGGGCTCGCTGATGCCAAACCAGGCTTACCGCCATGTGGTCCGTATGCCTGACGGCTCGTTGCTGAACCGCTACTGGGATGACCGGGATACCCCGCGCGATGAGTCCTGGATCGAAGATGTGGAAACGGCTCGTCTTTCAAAGCGTCCGGCAAGCGAAGTTTATCGGGATCTGCGCGCAGGTGCCGCGTCCGGATGGGATTATTCGTCGCGTTGGCTACGTAATCCCAAACGCCTGGCGAGCATTCGTACCACGCAGTTTATCCCCATCGACCTCAATGCGTTGTTATACAAGCTTGAGTTGATGATAGCCACGCTGTCTCATGCCAAAGGCGAAGAGCTTACCGCCCTGGCCTGGCAGAAAAAGGCCGAGGCGCGCAAGCGGGCAATTACCCGCTATTTATGGGACAGCACGGCAGGCGTGTTCCGCGATTACGACTGGCGTCGTGCACGCTTCGGAGCCTTTACCGCCGCCGCCGTGGTGCCGTTGTTTGTCGGTCTGGCTACGCCTTACCAGGCACACCTGCAGGCTATCGCCCTGCGTCACCTGCTGCTCAGTAACGGCGGCCTGCTGACCTCAATGGTGGAAAGCGGTGAACAGTGGGACAAACCGAACGGCTGGGCCCCTATGCAGTGGATGGCCGTCGTCGGCCTGAATAACTACGGGGAAGAGACGCTGGCGAATGAAATTGCCGTTAACTGGCTGAACACGGTGAATAACTTCTATCAGTTGCACCATAAACTGGTAGAAAAGTACGATATCAGCGGCGATCGTGCCCGTCCGGGCGGCGGAGGTGAATATCCGTTACAGGACGGGTTTGGCTGGACAAACGGGGTAACGCGTCGTCTGATGGCGATGTATGGTCACCTGATGGCTGATTAACCGCCAGCCGTACCGAACAGACGCAAAAAAGCCGGGAATCTGTCCCGGCTTTTTTTATACCCGTCAGCGCGTAGTCACGTTATTTCTTCGCTTCTACACCTGGCTGGGCTGAGCGCTGCAGGAACTGTTGAGTCACCTCCGGCAAATGCTGGAACAGCCATTCAGCCATCGCAATTTCCTGGTCGCGAATCTCTGTCAGCACTCTGACACCTTCGCTGTCGCCTACCTGCTCCGCTGCCGCGATGAGACTGGTGTAACTGGCAATCTCTGCGTTTTCGAACACATAGCCGCTCATTGCGCCTTTCACGACTTCGTCAGGGGTAAACATACCGCCAATCGCCTGCCCCATTGCCGCCATTTTTCCCATCACGTCTTTCATAATGGAATGGTCAATATCGTGGCGTTCCAGCAGTTGCTCCAGCAGCCTGAGCTGATGTTTGGTTTCATCCAGATGCTGTGCCAGGCGCTGCTCCAACGCCGGATAATGCTCCAGACGGCCCGCCATTTTACTCAGCATGCTCTCAGCCTGCTTTTCCATGGCGTGAGCATCACGAAGCCAGTCATGATAATTTTCAATCGCCGTCGTCATTTTGATGCTCCTTTAACCGTGCTGATGGCCTGTGCAACGCCGGTCAGTTTTTCATCGGTCTGTTTTTCTTCCTCAAGCGTTTGAGCCAGCAGCTTTGCCGCTTTGGTGTAGCCCAGCTTCAGTGCCAGCGCATGCAGGGTGCCGTAGGTAGCAATCTCATAATGCTCAACTTTCTGCGCCGCCCCGATCAATCCCTGATCGCGTACTTCACCCTTTTCAACAGACTCAATAATCTCCTGCGCTTCTTCCACCAACCCTTCAAGCGCATGACACTTCATACGTTTAATTTTAACCTCGGGCGTGATGTCGACTAATTCATCAAGCCGCTCAATTTGCCCGCGTGTCTCTTCAAGATGTTGATTGAACGCAGCGATAAGATTTTCATCACTGGCTGCGCGGGCCATTTTTGGCAGCGCCCGGGCTATCTGTTTTTCAGCACTGTAAACATCTGACAGGTCATGGATGAAAAGATCATTTAACGTTTTAACAGTCATAAAAAGCGCCTCATTATTTAAACAGCCACACCGTAATTTCAGCGCAGCAACCGTAAATCTCACTCTCATATAACCTTAGTGTAATTAGCGGAAATTGCGTTTAACTTTGCACAAACCCACAGCAAAAGTAGCATTACCGATGCAATTTTTCTTTTACTACCAGTCATTTACTTCTTTTAATTTATCTTCGGTCAAAGAATGATTTTTCATCAATAACGACAAACCTGTACAAAAAATCAATAAACCGTACAACTTAATCCACGCTTTAAATAAAAACGTTCCGCCCGCTGGACTCAGGTTCCATTTTTTTAAATTTGTGATTTTTTTGATATCGGACGACAAGATAAAAAATACCGGAAAGGAATTTCCTTTCCGGCAAGATTAACGCAATCTCACACCAGAGATGATTGACACAACGAATTACACTGGAAGGTTTATCTGTTTCGAAGAAACGTTAAGCTTTTCAGTGCACAAAGATAATGATTAACTCATTGTTAATTAATCATTAACTCCGGCGACTGACTTTACCACCTTTCCGACCTGCTTCAATAGCGCGTTGCGGATCGTTCTTAAAGTTTCCACCGCTGTTTTGACCACCTTTACGTCCCGCTTCTGCTGCACGTTCTTTGTCTGCAGCAAAATTACCCGCCCCACCACGATATTGCGTCATTCTGTGTTCTCCTCAAATTTCATTATTCAAACAGCACAGTTGAAGTTACATCAGCTAAAGGGTGCCAGAAATAAATGTAGTCATAAAACTTACCTTATCAAGCATGATGTTTGAGAAAAGGCATCACATTTCTGGTCATGGTTTGTGAAGAACTTTCCTCTCATTCTTTAGTGATGAAACTATTTAAAGCAGAAACTCAACTAAACCGCATCAGGTGCCCACTGTGTGGCAGCGGCACCTTCCAGCCTGTATTAATCGATCGATTCATTAAAAAGTCCACTCTGTTTTTCTTTTAAAGCGAAGCGTAACAACGTGATGATTGCGCCTGACATCGTCAATCTGATCAATAAATGATCTATTTAACCAGGCGTGATAACGCAAATTCCTTTATCAAAATATTTCATCGGATGAAAATAAGCGAAGCGGTAAATTCGTTTATTATTAAGATACTGATAAAAAGCAGATCATTTAATAATCAACCAGACATCAATTAGCAAAATGACCGGGTCAGAAAAGAGAGAAAAAGATAAAGAGAGCGTTTTAAATAAGCGAAGCGTAGGAAAATAAAAAAAACGCCCTGACGGGCGTTCTTTTCGGACTATTCTGCCCTGCTACTTTTGCAGGAACGTCAGTAAATCTTGATTAAGCTGATCCTGATGCGTCACTGCAAACCCATGCGGACCCTGGTCATAGATCTTAAGTTCCGAGCCGGTTATCAGCGCATGGGCCAGTTTACCGGTTGCTTCAAAAGGCACGATCTGGTCGTGGCTGCCGTGGATGATTAACGTTGGCACATCGACTTTCGCAAGATCCGAGCGGAAGTCCGTTTCAGCAAAAGCGGTCACGCAGTCCAGCGTCCCTTTCAGGGAAGCCATTAACGCAATCGTTAAGGTCTGAGTTAATACACCGTCAGAAACCTGTTGACCGGCGTTCGTGCCATAAAACGGCGCAGCAAACTCGTTAATAAACTGCGCGCGATCCTTGAGTAGCCCCTGTTTAATGCCGTCGAAAACGGCTTTTTCCACCCCTTCTGGGTGATCGTCTGTTTTGCCGAAAATCGGCGTAACCGCACCCAGCAGCACCAGGCTTTTGACTTTAGCGGTACCGTACTTACCGATATAGCGCGACACATCACCGCCGCCCATCGAGAAACCGACCAGCGTTACGTCGCTGAGTTGCAGGTGCTCAATCAGACTATGAATATCTTCAGCAAAGGTGTCGTAGTCATAGCCTTCCCAGGGTTGATCGGAACGCCCGAAGCCGCGACGGTCAAAGGCGATGGCGCGATAGCCCCGTTCAGCCAGAAAGTTAAGCTGGCTATCCCACATATCTGCATCCAGCGGCCAGCCGTGGCTAAAGAGAACCGGCTGACCTTTTCCCCAGTCCTTGTAATAAAGATTAAAGCCATCTTTGCTTTTAAACAGACTCATAAGTGCCTCGCTATGGGTGAAAGTCATGACTCTTCAGGCCAGCGCGAATAACGTTACCGCGACAGCCGTGGCAGAGGGCGATACCTGACAAGTTTGGCAGAGGGGGGAAAATGTTCCAATGCGGAACAGAGGTTTTATTTTGTTTTCACTTAATATTTTTCTTATCGTTTCCTGTTTCAATGCTTATTGTCCCGTCTTTGTTATTTTCAACTCTCATAATCATTTTTTTATCAATGCATTTATTTTCATTACTATCAAAACACATCATATCTTGTGTTTCAGAGTTAAATACTCTTATATCACCTTTAGGTTTTGATTTGAATCCATCGCCATAATCCCAAATATTCACATACCAATCTCCGTTGCTTGCAGGTTTTGGTATGTCATATTTTTTTCTCAAATATTCTTTATTTTCATTCCACCAGGCGATTTTACCGTTTTCTGTTAGCGGGAAGTTTTTAACTGCAATATTCGAAAAATTTAGCTCTTGATCTACGACGATGATTTCTGTTTTTCGTAAAACTTCCAGGTAAAAACCTACAGCAATTACGATTATGAAGATAGCTATAATATATTTTTTGTTAACCATTTGAATTGCCTTTGATAGTCACATAAGTTTCCATATCTGTAAAGAATGGTCTAAATCCGAAATTCACAGATCTTTGTAATACAAACCAAGTCTTAAAGAAATAGAACTGGTTGAATTTCCAGTTCCTGACATCATCTTGATCTAAACCAAAATGGTCTTGAACTTTATATTTTATTTTAGCTGTGTATTCGTTTTGACTTATTGCAAGCTCTACAATTGAAATCTCAGTGCTGTATGTATCATGAACCGCTAAACCCAGTCCATTGAAGCTATCCTGAGTTCTTGTGAATTTTGGTAGTATGCTACTTTTAATATTTATCGCTATTTGTGGTATAGCCTCATTAGGGAGTGTTTTTTTATCGTAATTTATATTTTTATCAAGTATTTCTTTTATTCTTTTAAGGCTGCTATTTAAACTTTTATCAGAAATGATATTATGGTTTAGTGCAGCATTCAGGCTCGCATTTTTGAAGCTATTTCCGTTCGACATTTGCATATGATCGAACATCTGTTTAATGATTCCTTTGTAAGGACCAAAAAAAGAGAAAGGAAGCGTTAGTTTTTTTAGATCCTCAAACATCAGTTTCGCACACGTTTGTTTACTAATTTTTTTCCCAGGAGTAGGCGAGTAGAAGCGGCTTTGTGGATGGTTGAAAGGCGTTAAAAGTTCGAGAGTATACGGATTTACTACAGTCGAAACATCCCGAAGGTTCAAACGATTTTGCAGAAATGAATCAGTCAAATCCCCGAATTTCATATCATCAGAATTTGAATCGTTAAATTTTTTCTGTGTCGAATAAACAATTATTGGTTCCATGTTATTTAATCCGTTTAACCTACCAACAAGCCAATGATAAACCATTGCTCATAAAAAAGGCACCCTACAGGATGCCTCTTGCACGTCGTTATGGGTATCAGTCTTTCAGTAGTTTGTGCTCAATCTCTCTTGCCTGTGCAATGTTTTCATCTGTTGCATCTGCGAGGAAGCTTTCAAGAGTCTCACCGCCTTTAACCAGATCCTGAAGTGCCTGGGCATAGCTTTCTTTCCGTTCCAGGTATGAAGCTTCACAGCCCCGTCTTCATAAGCAAACATACCTTTAGCCGCTGTAGGAGCGGGCTTTACAGCCTCTTTTGCCTTCTCAGTAGCAGCTGAAGGGATAGTGTTTGAAACGGGCTTAAAACCGTCTAAAGGCGCTTTCAGCAACTCAGGATTGTTACCTTTCTGCACAAAAAGCTTAATCTGACGATCTTTTGCCTTATCTTCATCTTCTTGAGTATAAGTAATGAGTAGAGACGCAAGACGGGTTCCGTTTAACAGCATTTGTTCCAGATCCAGTGGTAAACGACCTCTGCCTGACCACTGCATAACCTGACCATGACTTTCATACTGATACTTAGCTGCTACAGAGACGGGTTCTTTCTGTCTGTTGTTACGAGCTGGAGCATTTGCTGACAGCAACTGAGCAACCTTATTGTCTTCGCTTACCTTAATGCCAGGCCCAGCAACATTTGCAAACAGAGGACGCTACAGATAACCCTCGTGTGACAGCGCTACGCCGCATTTGCCATTTTTCTTGATGCTGTACATGGCCGCATCCGCGCGTGCCAGTGCGCTGTTAAAGTTCTCCGGGTATTCAACCTGAACCACGCCGATGGATGCGCCAATTGAGGCGCTGCCGTTGGCCACTTCAAAAGGCTGTAAGGCTGCCTCCAGGCAAGCGTCGGTGAGCTTCTCTGTGAGCGGATGAGACAACGCAAAAGGAATCAGTAAAACAAATTCGTCGCCCCCCAGACGGCCAATGATGACATTCGCCGGACAGGCCGCGATAAAGCGCTGGCTGAGTTGAATCAGGACGTCGTCACCACTGCGATGACCTAAGGTGTCGTTAACATATTTGAAGTTATCTAAATCAATAAAGGCAATACAAAAGGCTACGTCCGTTTTCATCTCGCGGAAATGGTTGATTAACGCATGGCGATTGGTTAACTGCGTAAGTGGATCGTGCATAGCCAGCGTGGCCAGTTGTTCTTCGTACTGTTTCTCTTTGGTCATATCAATGTGGGTGCCCGTCACTTTAGTGGGCCTTCCCTGCTCATCCCATTCGCTGACACGACCGCGATCCAGTACCCAGGTAATTTTGCCCGTTTTGCCAATCATGCGATGCAACGCCTCATAGAAAGGCGCTTTCCCATCGATGTGATCGTAGAAAGCCTTTAACACATCGCTGGCGTCGTCCGGATGCAGGTAGGATTTCCATACATCGAAATGCGCACCGACCTCTTTAGGCTGAAAGCCCAGCATCGATCCCCAGCGTCGGTTAAAGATAACCAGCTTGCCGCTGGGAATATCCAACTGCCACAGACACAACCCCGTGCCGTCCAGTGCGGCGCTTAATTTATTACGGGCATCGTGCGCAATACGCTTTAACCGTGCGTTATGTTTTTTTAAATTCGCGATTTGCTGCCGCAGGGCTTCTTCAGACATAGGGATAACTGGAAAGGGAAATGTCTATTTTGCCAGTGCTATACATTGTGTAAAGCAGCATGTTGAAAAGACGATGAGACGCGGACAAAACCGGCGTCGACAGGATTTCTCACCCTTAACGGCGTCAGAAACAGCACACGACAAAATCTTAAGGGATAACGTCAGGGCGTTTACATTGTCCCGGCGAGCCTCAGGATGGTCACAGAGGTATCGCGTGAAGCGTTGGTCAGATGTCAGCCTGTACGTTTTCATCTATAGAAAGCTTTGCTTTTTTAAAGAACAGGCGGCCTGTAACAACAGCATTCTGATAACCACTTGATATGTAATCATAAATAAAATCATCAAATGTAACGCTGACATGTTTATGCAAACTCATAATCACACTTAAATATCTTCCGGGTGTTAAGTAAAGACGTCAGCACGACATCAAGGAGATAAATGATGAACCCGTTAATCACGCTTTCTTTTCACGGTACTCAGTGTAAAAATCAGTCACAACAAGATTCCCATCTCACCGACGCGCTTTTTTTAGGCGATATGTTTTTCGCTCATAATAATGACAACGAACATCATGTAAAAAATTATGGATTACATGGCGCTGCGCCCGGCCATTTCTGTGTAAGAAATGCTGTGCTGGATAATCATTTCCACACTAGCCAAAAAGGGGCAGCGATATATATCTGACCACGACCGCGCATTATTTTTGCCAATCAGTAATAACCCGTAAGAAGGCAATATCGATGTAATCAATGACGTTAGCACCTTTCGGATGCATAAATGCAGAGGATAACTATCATGAAAAAGATGATTATTAGCTCAATGATTGTAGCCGTACTCGTTTTTACCGGCGGTGCCGCAGCCGCAGAATCATTCAAAGACAGCCATACGTTAAATAACGAAGTCGTGTCTGCGCAGGCCGCACAGGCGATGAATGACATTCAGCTTTCTCGCAATGCGTTATTTAATGGCCAGACGCAGCAGGCTAAAACGCTGGCGACCCAGGCTGAAACGTATCTTAAAGATAATAGCGTGGACTGGACCAGGTATATTCGCTACGACAAAAAGGCCCCAATAACAGGTGATAACTATATTCGTATAGGCTCGGACGTCTCGGTTTCTGAAGATTATCAACTTTCCAAACAGAAAAATGACGCAATCGATCAAGCCAACCAGCATATTAAGGCGGGAGATAAACAAGGCGCGCTCAATGCGTTGAAACTGGCAGGGGTTGCCGTTACCGAAACGCAGGAACTCATGCCGTTGCAGCAAACCGAAAATGACGTTTCCAACGCGCTTGCCATGATGAAACAGGATAAGTACTACCAGGCAGGCATGTTGCTGAAATCAGCAGAAGAGGGGGTCATTTACGACACCCAAACCTATTCAGAAAGCCCTGTTAACCCAACCATGCATCACACCCAAACGGGTACCCATGCTCAGCCAGGTAATAAAGGATAACCATCCTTTTTAATAAAGTTACGTTATTAAATAACGCTGCCGCTTTCATTATTCAGGATGAAAGCGGCAACGTACATCTATAAATACACTATAAGATAATCTGCTTATCTCTTGTTGCGCATAAGTATTACGAATACATCCCACTTCATAAAAAAAGAAATGACTTTTTCACTGAACAAACCATCTTTTCTGGTTATTCGAATTTATTTAAACGAACGCTGCCGCGCGATACACTTTTTCAAACAACGCTCCAGCACCCTGTCCTTTCTATTGATAACCAATGAAATTACTTTTTAACTAAACTAAAGGATAGTTTTCTAAAAAAAAAGACTTCAGGTTATAAACTGCAATTCATCTTTGCCGATAAACGAAATGTAATGGCTTTAATCACAAAAATAATAAGATCACTTATCGGGGAAAAACATGAAAATCACAACTGGCCGTAAAATCGCTTTAGCGTTCGGCATCATCGTCATCGTCTCGCTGATTGGCAGCAGTTTGTCGATCACTAACTTTCTTAAACTGCGCCAGGCCAACACCTGGAACGTCCACAGTTACCAGGTCATGAGCGTCAGCGACAGCATGCTGACCGATATGATTAATATGGAAACCGGCGTGCGTGGGTTTGTTGTCTCTGGCAATGACAACTTTCTGGCACCGTTTAACAGCGGTAAAACCGCTTTCGATCAGAAGTACAGCCAGCTACGCTCAATGACTGCGGATAACGCCGAGCAGCAGCAAAGGCTGGCATCACTGCTTGAATTGCATAAAAGCGTTCAGGGCGTAGATGAGCAACTGATCGCCTTACGCCGCGAGGTGAACAGCGGCAAGCAACCGTTGGAGACCCTGACGCATTTCTTTCAGGAAGGCCGTGATAAAGCGTTTATGGATCGCTATCGTGCCCTCGCCGCTGAATTCAACGGTGCGGAAGCCACACTGTTAGCCAAACGTTCTGCAGAGGTAAACAGTCTGGCCTTTGCCACCAAAATGACGCTGAGTCTGGCAGGTATCACCACCATTCTGCTTTCTATCATTCTGGGCACCATTATTACGCGCAGTATTATCCGCGCACTGGGCGGCGAGCCAAAAGCGGCTGCCGATATTGCCGGGATGATTGCGCAGGGTAACCTGACCGTGGAGATCGCCGTTCCGGTCAAAGGACAGAGTAGCCTGATGGGCTCTCTTGAAGCCATGCGCATGCAGTTAGTCACCATCGTCAGCGGTATCCAGTCCTCTGCTGAGCTGATCAACAATTCAGCGAGCGAAATCGCGCAGGGCAATGTCGATCTGGCCCAACGTACTGAAGAGCAGGCCGCGGCGCTTGAACAAACGGCTGCCAGCATGGAACAACTTACCGCTACCGTGCGTCAGAATACCGATAATGCGCGTCATGCGAATACACAGGCCGACACAACGTCACACGTGGCGACGCAGGGCGGTGATGTGGTGAAACAGGTTGTTGAGACCATGCGCTCCATTTCAGAAAGCTCAGGCAAAGTGGCAGAAATCATTTCGGTCATCGAAGGCATTGCTTTCCAGACCAATATCCTGGCGCTGAACGCCGCGGTTGAAGCCGCAAGAGCGGGTGAAGGTGGACGCGGATTTGCCGTTGTCGCCGGTGAGGTGCGTTCGCTGGCCTTACGCAGTTCCACTGCCGCCAAAGAGATCAAAGATTTGATCACTCAGTCGGTTGAACATGTGGCAAAAGGCTCAGGACTGGCCCGCCAGGCCGGTAATACGATGGAAGAGATCGTGAAATCGGTGCAGGGCGTGACGACGATTATGGGCGAAATCACCATCGCTTCCGATGAGCAGAGCAATGGTATCGGTCAGGTCAGCATTGCCGTCAGCCAGATGGATCAGGTAACCCAGCAGAACGCCGCTTTGGTTCAGCAGGTTTCTTCCGCCGCACAAGGTATGCTGGAGCAAACGGTGATGTTACGCGACGCGGTTTCCATCTTCCGCATCGAAAAAAGCGCTACCCCGGCTTTCCGCTAACCGGCACGCTTTTATTCTGTGTGCCTGAGTCATCACAGAGCCCGGACCCGCTAACCGCTGGCCCGGGCCTGTCTTAACGCTTGCGCCGATCATGCCTGTTGCCCCCCACGCTTTCCCCGCGTATCCCTTGCCAAAAAAAGCGTTTTAAAAAACACCGATGACCACTAAAGTGAGCATAACCTTACTCACAACGGGCGCGACTATGTTTACGAAAACCTATCAGGTTGACGAAAAGCACATTGATTTTCAGGGCGTGGTGGATGGACTTTACTATCCGTTTTATATGGAATGGACACGTCACGCATTTATGAAAGAGCACCTTGGCGTCGATCTTGAAGAAGAGTTTGCCGCAGGCCGAATTCATATGCTACTTGAGTACTCGCTGCGCTTTAAAAAGAGCCTGAAAAAAGGCGATGAAATGCAGGTCACCTGCGCGCTGGCCGCCAATGAAAAACGCAACCGCGTTAACTTCATCCAACAAATACTGGTCAACAATGTGGTGTACGCCGAGGCGGTTTTTACCGGCACCTGTCTGGAAAATGGTCGCCCGTCCATCCCGGAATTTTTGCGCAGTGCGATTCCGGATAATCCGTCGTAACGCGGCCTCACTCTGCCACATTGCAACGACGTCCGCCGCACGCGGATGCTGTTAAGGCCGTCACCTAATCGTTGAGGCGCATGCCCTCTGTTGTCTCCACTGCATGTCCTTGATGAATAGCGTGACGCGCCTCACTGCTCTGTTTCGATATGACCGAAATGTGACCTAAATATGACACACGCGATGCCGATAACCTTAGTGGACCCGAGTCGATCGGCCTCCCTTTAAACGGGTCGTTGTCTCTCCACTACGTGGTCAAAATCTTTTGACCTTTTAACGGCTATAAATGGAGAGATCTATGTTTTCCCTCACGCGTTTACTACCAGGCAAAATTTCGCTGGCTGTGTCAGATGCTCAAAATAACATTCAGGCGATAAAGGCCTGTAGCGGTTGGATCGAATTTACCCCAGAGGGGATCATTCTCTCGGCCAACCCGGCCTTTCTGGCCGTGACCGGCTATCAGCTTAACGAAATCACCGGACAGCACCATCGCATGTTCTGTAAGCCAGAGTTCGTCCACTCCCGTGAATATGGCCAGTTCTGGGAAAGACTGGCATCCGGGCAGTCGTTCAGCGGCATCTTCGAACGCTACAGAAAAGACAAAAGCCTGCTCTACCTGAGCGCCAATTATTTCCCCGTGAAAGACAAACACGGCACCGTTAAAAAAATCATCAAAATCGCCAATGACATTACCGACAGGCATGAAGAGCTGACGCACAAAGAAGCCATTATTACTGCGCTGAATAATACAATGGCGACGATTGAATTTACTCCGCATGGTGACATCATCAATGCGAACGAAAACTTTCTCGCGCTGATGGAGTACGATCTTGCAGAAATCAAAGGCAAGCATCACCGTATGTTCTGCTTCGATGCGTTCTATAAAGAAAACCCGGATTTCTGGAATAAAATTCAGCATGGCCGGTCCTTCACCGGACGTTTCGAAAGGGTAACTGCGTCAGGGAAGCGCGTCTGGCTTGAAGCCAACTACAATCCGGTTAAAGATGCCTCGGGGCACGTGTATAAAGTGATTAAGCTGGCTTCCGATATCACCGAACGCGTGGAAACGGCGAAGCAGGTTGCCGATATCGCCATGAGCACATCTGAAAAAACCTCTCATATCACCGTTAATGCAAACGATGTACTGAGCCAAACGGTGCGTAACGCGGAATCAATGGCCTCGCAGGTCAATGCGGCAACGGCAATCAGTGACAAACTGAATTACTCGGCCAAAGATATCAAAGAGATTGTCTCGACCATTAACAACATTGCCGGACAAACTAATATTCTGGCGCTGAATGCCGCAATTGAAGCCGCACGTGCGGGCGAAGCGGGACGCGGTTTTGCCGTCGTGGCGGAAGAAGTCAGACGTCTTGCCGCCTCCACCTCTCAGGCGACGCAGAAAATCAGCAAGGTGGTTGAAGAAAATACTAATCTTATTGATGAGATGTACCGACAGCTCGATGAGATCAACCACTTTCTCACCACAGAAAACGACAAGATCACTAATCTCTCAGACAATATTCAGGAAATTTTTAGCGGGGTAAAAGAGTTCGTCACCGTGATTCACAGGCTGGATGTGTAATCGAAAAGCGCCAGTATCGATAATATGCTGACCGCTTGCGTCAGCGGCGCGCCTGGTCAGGCCATCCTGAAAAGACGACCATCATTCCCTCAGCGCAGAGCGGCTCACGCGTCAGCCCTTATCACATTGTGATGCCGCCCGCTGCCATCGGCTCCCTTTATCGATGCCGGAGCAACCCGTTCAATTCTGCTTTCCCGCCCATTGGGTCATCGTATGGTCACAGACTTCGCGTAGCCTGCTTGATCATTTGCACATATTTTCATCGGGCAGGCTGCCTGTGCAACGCTGGTACGCCGGTTAAAGGGTTGGTCTGCAATGATGCGTAGACCAGAGGCACGCACAGTTGCCGCCTCAATCCCGTTCGCGCATGCATGACACTTTTGAGTGCGTTTGCCGGACGATTCGCTGATAGAGGGGGAGCACCATGACAACACGGAGAACACTTTTGAAAGGAACGCTGTTGACGCTGGCCGGAATGGCCACCTCCATGAGCCGGGCTGCCGATCATTTGCCGAACGACATAGGCAGAAAATTTGCGGCTGACGGGCGCGTACTGCCGTTTCGGGGCAACACGATTATTTGTCATCTGCCACAGCAAGAAAAAGATTCTGACGCGTTCGATGCGCTACTGGATATTTACCGCGCATTACCGGCTGAACCCTGGGCGCGCAACGTCACGGCACTGCCGCCATCCAGCTATCATATGACGGTCTTCGGTGGCGCAAACGACAAGGCCCGTCACTATCCCCTCTGGCCAGCCGGACTCCCACTCGATATACCGATAGAGGAATGCGATCGCATCCTGGCCGATCGGCTGCGGCAATTTCGCCTGGGTGAGGATGCCTCTCCTTACCATATGCGCGTTGATCCGGCAGAGCCGTCCGCGAAGGAAAAGCCGCTGACGCTTCGCCTGCTGTCAGCCGATGAGGATACCGAAACCCGCCTGCGCCGTTTGCGCGATCGGCTATCGCAGGTGACTGGCATTCATGAGCCAGACCATGAGCGTTACGGTTTCCACATCACCCTGGGTTATCAGTTCGCTCCCCTGACCGACGACGAGGACGCCGCATGGCGACGTTCGCTGGCGGCATGGAAAACAACCATTGCCCAACGTGTCCCGGTGATAACCCTGGGTAATCCTGAGTATTGCCTGATGAACGATATGTTCGCATTCAGGCGCCAGTTTTATCTGACATAACGGACGCGCGTCTGCAACAGGCACGCCAGGCGCGGCTGAAAATGCCGCCGCCCTTCCCCAGCCAGGCATACCGGCAAAGCACGTTTATAATGACCTGGCCCGCCCGACTTGCCCGGCTCTTTACGCCCGCTCGTATCGGCTGAATCGTTACAACGCTAATCCTGTTAACCGCCGTAATCGTCACCTTTCTCATTTTTATCTGTGACCCGGCGCACAGTGCTGGGGCATTTGTGGATTCTTTTTCCAGCAGGTGAGGCGAATCACGTTTCGGTTAAGTGCAAATCAGTAAATTCCCTTAACGACTGAAAAAACGATTCAGCTTAAGGAAGGAAAGATGAAGACTAAAATCGCACTTGCCGTATTCGCCGTGATGATATCGGGTTCCGTGTCAGCAAAAACCTGGGTGCTGACGAGTGCTGAACAAGGCACAGACAAAGGCAACTGGCAAATAACCAGCAGCGAGCTGAAGTTGCAGGGCAAACCGTTCAGCATCGAACAGAAAGTCCTGCACGGCGGTAAACAAGAAGGCAGTAAAATCCTTGAGATTCGCAGTCAGGATGGCCTGACCATCACGCTGATCCCCACCCGAGGAATGAACCTGCTGCGAGTAGAAGGTTTTGGCACCCGGCTGGGCTGGGATTCCCCCGTGAAAGAGGTGGTGAACCCGGCTTACATCAATCTTGAAAGCCGAAATGGCCTGGGTTGGCTGGAAGGTTTCAACGAAATGATGGTGCGCTGCGGCTATGAATGGACCGGACATCCGGTGAACGACAAAGGGCGCATTTATACGTTGCACGGTAAAGCGGGTAATACACCGGTATCCCAGCTTGAAGTCGAGGTAGCCGATGCGGCCCCGCATGAGATTCGTATTCGGGGTTTGATCAAAGAGAGCACGTTCAAAAAAGCGGATCTCCAGACGCTTACCGAACTGCGCTATGTGCCTGGCAGCAATCAGTTCAGCCTGCATGACGTGCTGACTAACCATTCAGATTACCCGCACGATTACGAGATTATTTATCACAGCAACTTTAGTACGCCGATTCTGGAAGAAGGCGCTCGTTTCCTCGCTCCGATGTCGAGCATCAGTCCGTTTAATGATTACGCCAAAGCGGGTTTGAAAAACTGGCAAACCTATCAGGGACCGACCAAAGACTTTGATGAAATGGTGTTTAACATCAAGCCGCTTTCCGACAAGGATCATCACACGGTCGCTGCCGTCGTCAATAAAGCCGGAAATAAAGGCGCCTCCATCCAGTTTGATACCCAACAACTGCCACTGCTGACTTTGTGGAAAAATACCGATACGCTGAAACAAGGTTACGTCACCGGTATTGAACCCGGCACCAACTATGCTTATCCGGTGACCGTTGAACGTGAACAGAAGCGGGTGAAACAGCTGGCGCCAGGAGCAAGTACGGCGTTTGATCTTACCTATACGCTATTGCACAACAGCGAGCAGGTTAATGCCGTTGAAAAACGCATTAAGGCGATTCAGGGCGACACGAAGATTGATGAGAATGCTACGCCAGTAGCGACAGAGTAAAACATCCTGCCTCTCTGCGGGGAAGTTTGTCGTCTCTCAGAGCGGACAGATGATGAATCACACTGACGGGCATGATTGCCCGTCAGTGCATCAACGAAGCCTGGGCGCGTTTACTTCGACGCCCTGTTGGCCGTTCCTCATAATGCTGTTTCTGTGAACCGAAGATGCATGAGATATCATCGATAAATCAGCAGGTTAAATCTCACACGCGAGGCACTTTACTTCAGGGAATGTTGAATCAGTTGGATGCTGTTTTTAATTTCATGCTGAATCTTGGTCTCATCCCAGTCCGCCAGTTCTGGCGCAAAAGGTTCAAAGGCATAAATGCCTTTATAGCCTCGTTCTTCAAGCTGTTTAACCTGGCGACAGGTGAACAGGCGATCTTCCGGCGTTAACATTATGCGCTCGGCATCGGTCAGGCTTTCACGCGGACGTTTGTCCTCCACGCCCGACAGGTGAACCAGACCGATTTGGGCGATATCCACCTGGCTGAATTCGGCGTCAGCATCGGGATAGAGATGATGATGGAAGGTGTCGATTAATAATTTAAAGGGAACATGGGCATCGCGAATAAGATTCTGCGCCTGCGCTGCTGAACGCAGCGAGCTTTGTGGAAAGCCCAGCGGCTCAACCAGTCCGGTTATTCCATAGGTCGCGAACAGCGGTGCCACATCGCGCAGCGCGTTTACTGTTACCTCTGGCGCAACCGACGAGCCGTCGTTCAGGGGACAAAGCACCAGCGAACGCGCCCCCACCGCTTTCGCATCAGCCAGTAAGGACTCGGTCAGTTGGCGAACCTGTTCCGTACGCTGATTGAAGGGATAAACGGCGTTTATGGTAATAATGTCAATGCCATAGCGTTCAGCCAGTGCGCAAACCTGGGCAGCACTCAGGTTGTCCATCACTTTACCGCTGGGCAAGTCGTTACGAAGTTCAACCTTATTCAACCCTAAACCGTTCACCAGCCTGAAGAAGGCTTCAATGCTCAGCGAGGGGGCGATCTTTCTGTTGATACAAAAACGTTCTGCGGCGATGGTCATGCGACTCTCCTGAACCCGGTAACATCAAGCGAACCCAACGGGATAATGAAAATATTTATTTCATTTTATATTAAAAGGAAAATAAATTTCTTTGATGACTCTCGCAAAATACGTTAACGCCTGGTTAGAAACCTCAGAAAAGAAAGAACAAAACCCGCCATTTCCCTTAATTAACAACAGAATATTCACCATTCTTCGCCTGACAAAAAACCGGCAGGTTCACGTGGAAAAATGCATCCATGATGAAATGGAAATTTCATTTAAATGCCCTTTAAGCACCCTGCGAGGACAGCGACAGTCAGGTGTGAATCTTTTACCGATGTCAGGCAGTACCTGACTATCGCGGGTCAGGTTAGTAGTGGAGAGCAGCCATCCAGCCATTACAGTGTGGTCATCGGGGCAATAGCCTGCGCGCCGTTGCCGGCTGAGCGACCAGGATAGTTGAAGCAACGGGCGACATCTTCCGGCCTCGCCGCGCTTTGCCGGGCAACGGAAGCGACGGGCAGCCGCTCCATAACAATGACGTCAAACCGCATTGAGGCGGCATTTGTGAGCATGTCGTTTTGTGTGCCTTGCCGGGCCGGGTCATCGATCTGAGCGCGTTCCGCATGGGGGCAGTGATGGCCCTTGTATGGACTTTACATTCCATAATTAATTTAAATGAAATATAAATTTAAACAGTGCGAATGCGCTGTCACTTTTTCCTCTGCGCCTGGCGCGCGCGGCCGTTATGGCGGGCCAATGCATCCCAATAGGCAGCCTGTCTGAGGTGGCGTTTTTATTTTAGAATTCAAAATAATGCCGCATTCCTCGATCTTTCATGCGTATGCATTGCTCACCTGGCAGGCACTGCGCCCCCGCATCCCCGTCGGAATAGCAGTAGAGTTTGATCGCCCTCGCAAAATGAAATCTTTCTTCTGTATTATGGTTTAATGAAAAATATGTTTGCCTATAATCGGGCATTATCCAGATTAAGGTACAACCTCTTCACTGCGTCAAGGCAAACACCGCCTGACAGAGCAAGGGGCCGGGCGACAGGCTACTACCGATCAAAACAGGAATGAGCAAAATGGGCAAAGTGAGACTGACAATGGCGCAGGCGCTGGTTACGTTCCTTGATAATCAGTATCTGAAAGTGGATGGTGAAGAGCTCAAATTTGTTAAAGGCATTTTCGCTATATTCGGGCACGGTAACGTGCTGGGACTGGGTCAGGCGCTGGAGCAGAACTGCGGCGATCTGCGGGTGTTCCAGGGGCGTAACGAACAGGGGATGGCACATGCGGCAACCGGGTTTGCGAAGCAATCTCTGCGTCGTCAAATCATTGCCTGCACCTCTTCTATCGGCCCTGGTGCGGCCAATATGATTACCGCCGCAGCCACGGCCACAGCAAACCGCATTCCTTTATTGCTCCTGCCCGGTGACACTTTTGCAACACGGCAGCCCGATCCCGTGCTGCAGCAAATCGAGCAGAGCCACGATCTCAGTATCAGCACTAACGACGCGTTTCGCCCGGTAAGCAAATACTGGGATCGCATTACTCGCCCGGAACAACTGATGAGCGCCTGCCTTAATGCGATGCGCGTTCTGACCGATCCCGCTGAAACCGGCGCGGTCACACTCTGTTTGCCTCAGGATGTGCAGGGCGAAGCCTGGAACTATCCAGAGTCCTTTTTTGCCCGACGGGTGCACGTGTTAGATCGTCGTCCGGCCAGTCAGGCGCAACTGGATGACGCTATTGCTGCTATTAAAGCAAGCCAAAAGCCGCTGATCGTCTGCGGCGGTGGGGTGAAGTACGCGGGCGCAGGCCAGGCATTGATGCATTTTGCCAGCCGTTACGGTATCCCGTTTGTCGAAACCCAGGCGGGTAAAGGCACCGTTGTCTCATCACATCCTTTTAACGCGGGCGGTGTCGGAGAAACCGGCTGTCTGGCCGCCAACCAACTGGCGAAAGAGGCCGATCTGGTTATCGGCATCGGTACGCGCTTCAGCGACTTTACCACCTCATCGAAATGGATTTTCCAGCATCCGTCCGTCCGCTTCCTGAATATCAACGTCAGTAATTTTGATGCCTGGAAACTGGATGGTATGCCGCTTCTGGCCGATGCGCTCACGGCGCTCAACACGCTGGATGCGGTGCTGGAAAAAGAAACCTGGCGCGCCAGTTGGGGCGACCGTATTGCCGAGCTGCTCACTCAACAGCACAAAGAAACTCAGCGTGTCTATCAGGCAGTATGGAAGGAAACGTCTTTCGTGCCTGAAATCGACGACCATCTGGATCGCGAGTCAGTCTACCGTGAATTTCGTCAAATAACCGACTCAACCCTGACACAAAGCAGCGTACTGGGCGTCCTCAACGAGGTGCTTCCCGAAGAATCGGTGATTGTGGCCGCAGCGGGAAGTCTGCCGGGCGATTTGCAACGTGTCTGGCGCACCCGGGCCGAAAATACCTATCACGTCGAGTACGGTTACTCATGCATGGGTTATGAAGTCAGCGCCGCGCTGGGCGTAAAACTGGCACAGCCGCAAAGCGAGGTCTATGCCCTGGTGGGCGACGGCTCTTTTATGATGCTGCACTCTGAGCTCGTCACATCGCTGCAGGAAGGCGCGAAGATTAATATCGTGCTGCTCGATAACATGACTAACGGATGTATTAACAACCTGCAAATGGAACACGGCATGAACAGTTTCTGCACCGAGTTCCGCTACCGCTCCCCGGAAAATGGCCGACTGACCGGTGGCCTCGTTCCCGTCGATTTTGCCGCAATTGCAGCGGGCTATGGCTGCAAGACCTGGCGAGTCACCAGCCTTGATGAACTGCGTCAGGCGCTCGATGCCTCGCGCCACGAGACGGGCAGCACACTGATTGATATTAAAGTGTTGCCGAAAACGATGGTGCACAAATATGGCAGTTGGTGGAACGTTGGCGTCGCGCAAACGGCGCTTTCGGAACGGATTCGCAAGGTTGCTAAACAGATCAATGAAAAACGCGCGCAGGCGCGCGATTACTGAGTGCCGTCCTGATCCTGAAGCCTGTGAACATGTGGGCGTAAGATCATGACGTTACGCCTCGGTGTCACAGGTGCTGGCCTCATCGGTAAAGAACGTATTCGCCGTTGCACGCAAATATTACGGGGCGCAACGGTCGTGGCGAAAGCGGATATTAATGCGGAAAGCGTTATGGCCTCGTCAGGGATTGATGGCGAATCCTCTGCAAGGCTTATGGCGCTGAGCGGCAAAACTATCAATGACGTTAAGGCCGGTCAGCTTCACGGCTCCTCAGCCTGGGATGGCTATGCAGCATCTGTTGCGGCCGATGCCAGCCTGAAAACAGCGGAAAGTGGCGAAACGGTAAGCGTTACGCTGCCTGAACGCCCCTCTTTTTATCAGCGTTAAGCGCTGGCCTACCATCCATTTTTACTGACAGGTAACAATGATGAAAATTGCATTTGACGTAGACGTGATAAAAGATCTGGGCGTGACCCGGATGGTGCACCAGGTCGCGGATTGGGGTTATAAATACATCGAGCAGTCGCCGCATCCCCAGATCAATCCTTTCTATAAACATCCGCGCGCCAGCCGCGAAATCATTACGGAATATAAGCGGGCGCTGAATGAAACCGGTTTAGAGATATCTTCATTTATTTGTGTTTATCGCTGGTCGGGTCCTGATGAACTGCGTCGTCAGGCCGCCGTGAAAAACTGGAAGCGCCTGGTTGAAATCGCCGTCGAGATGGGCGTGCAGGTCATTAATACCGAATTCTCCGGCGATCCAAATCAACCAGAAATCTGCGACGAAATGTTCTATCGTTCGATGGAAGAACTGTTGCCTGTTTTTGAACGCGAGGGCATTCGTGTTGAGATTCAGGCTCATCCGTGGGATTTTTGCGAAGAGAACGACGGGACGGTTGACGTAGTGAAATCGTTTCGCAGCGATAACGTCAAATATATCTACAGCGTGCCGCACACCTTCTTTTACGACAAAGGAATCGGTGACGTCGCAAGAATGTTGCGCTATGCCGGTGACGATCTGTCCCACGTGCTCATCGCTGACACCATGAACCACACCAGGCACTGTCGTTATATCGTTAATCCTCCGGGTGTTGATGCCACCATCCACCAGCATGTTGCCGTAGGTGAAGGTGAAGTGGATTTCGACGCGCTGTTCCGTACCCTGCGCGAAATGAAATTCGCCGAGAAGACCTTTAAAGTCGGCGGTGAATCTATCGTGGCCGCGTCCCTTTTTGGTTATCCGGAAAAGATGAAGTACCAGGCTGTGGAAACGCGTGAATTGATTGAACGTGAATTGCTCGGTCACCAGGATACCTCAGCAGTATAACGATAAGACGTTCGGTAAAGAGCAAGCGGGCTCATGACAAGGATGTCATTGATTTTCTCATGTATTACGCTGACCAAAAGCGTCTGGCAAAAAGGCATCAAGCGCTGGAGAGGCAAGAGCACAGTTACCCTCGCCCAGCTTGCAGGCAACACACGCATTCTCTGGATGAAAAGCGGGCACAGCATCGTTGATAACAACCTTCGTGCGTAAGCGCCTCTTACCACCTGACATTGATTTTCTACCCGCTACTTTGTGAAAGAAAAATTCCAAATACTCCACTTAATTCCCGTCTCGTTCAGGCCGGTTTAATGCCGACAGCGCGGTAAATTTTCACGCGTTTGAATCGAATAATATCAATATCCTGGCATCACGTCGGGCCATCATGCTGCGTTCACATTTTGTTCAGCACCTCTCCTCTTCCTGTCGTTTCATAAAAAATAATTAACAAAACATGATCCATAACTCAAACATAAAGTTTCATAGTTAACATTGATGAAATTTTTGATCTAAATTAATGCTGTTAATTTAGGTGTACTGAGGTGAATGCTTTGCGCCTGGACAAATTTTAGATTTATTTCTCTTACATCAGGTGACTGGAGTCTTGTATGACGAAAGAACAATTTCTCACACTGAACAACGCATCGGGCCCAAACAGTAACGCACCTACTTCGCCTTTCGTGAAGGTCGTTGCGCTCATCGCAACGCTAGGTGGTTTACTTTTTGGGTACGATACCGGCGTGATTTCTGGCGCGTTGCTTTTTATGGGCGATGAGCTGCATCTCACCCCCTTCACAACCGGGCTGATCACCAGTTCTTTGCTGTTTGGTGCCGCCTTTGGCGCGTTGTTATCAGGCCATCTGGCAGCAGCAGCGGGCAGAAGGAAAATAATCCTCTATCTGGCCGTTATTTTTGCGATTGGCGCGGCAGGCACGTCACTGGCACCAGACGTAAACTGGATGGTTTTCTTTCGTCTTATCCTGGGCGTGGCGGTCGGCGGCGCGGCGGCGACCGTACCGGTTTATATCGCAGAGATGGCCCCCGCCAATAAACGTGGGCAACTGGTGACGCTCCAGGAACTGATGATTGTCTCGGGCCAGCTCCTGGCTTATATCTCGAATGCGACCTTCCACGAAATATGGGGAGGTGAAAGCACCTGGCGTTGGATGCTGGTGGTAGCAACGCTTCCTGCCGTATTGCTGTGGGTCGGGATGATGTTTATGCCCGATACGCCACGCTGGTATGCCATGAAAGGCCGTCTGGCTGAGGCTCGCCGCGTACTTGAACGCACGCGCCACAAGGATGAGGTGGAATGGGAGCTGATGGAGATTACCGAGACGCTGGAAGAACAGAGCTCGCTGGGTAAACCGCGTTTACGTGAAATGCTGACGCCGTGGCTGTTCAAACTTTTTTTGATAGGTGTCGGTATCGCCGTTATCCAGCAGCTAACCGGCGTCAACACCATTATGTATTATGCCCCCACCGTGCTGAAGTCAGTCGGTATGTCGGATAACGCCGCGCTTTTTGCCACCATCGCCAACGGCGTGGTGTCCGTCTTGATGACGTTCGTTGGGATCTGGATGCTGGGTAAAGTGGGTCGCCGAACCATGGTGATGATGGGACAGTTTGGTTGCACCGCCTGTCTGGTCTTTATTGGCACGGTGAGCTATCTGCTGCCTGAAACGGTTAATGGTCAGCCAGATGCGCTACGGGCTTATATGGTACTGGCGGGCATGCTGATGTTTCTCAGTTTCCAGCAGGGTGCCTTATCACCCGTGACATGGTTGTTATTGTCAGAAATATTTCCGACGCGACTGCGTGGCATCTTTATGGGCGGTGCCGTATTCGCCATGTGGATAGCGAACTTCCTGATCTCTCTTTTCTTTCCTCTTCTTCTTGCCCGGGTGGGTCTGGCGGGTACGTTCTTTATTTTCGCCGCCATTGGACTCTTTGGTGCCATCTTTGTTATCAAATGCGTGCCGGAAACCCGCAACAGGAGCCTGGAGCAGATCGAGCATTATCTGAAAGGCTGGCTTGATGATGAAAATCGCCATACGGCCAACAATGCCGTTTTCGTTTCAAAAAGCCGCTAACGGCACAGGCGCTTAAGAGTTGGCAATCGCATGTGCCGTAATGAGGACGTTGAAGGGATGATAATGCTCAATGTTATCTGACGATGCCCTGAGGATGACAGCGTGCCAATCTCAACGCTGCGTTGGGCATGACGAAGATAATAACCTTTTGCGCCGCCAGCTGAGCCTTCATACAGTATAACCGCCCCGGATACAGAGACAGGCTGATATCCGGGGCGTTATTTATTACCGTCAGGCGCTGAGCTAAGCACCGGTGTTCCCCCTACGGACTAATTTAGGGAAAGCCGTTAGGCCGAAAAGCGACAAGGACGATCAAGCTCATCGAGCTTCTTTTCCACCAGCCATTGGAACGTTTTGCCATCCGGGCGGGAATACAGCGCTTTTCTTAGCGGGACGAGCGCTACCCACTTTTGAGCAATCGTCATTTTTCTGACATCGGCTAGCAGCAGCCCATGATGTTCGCTTATCGCCCGGTTAACGGCCTGCTCGGCGGTGACGCCGGTCCAGTTACGGCTGCGCTTCAGCGCTTCGCCAAACCACAGCAGGCGAAAACTCTGGTGACGTTCAATCAGCCCTTTCACCGCACTGACGCGCTGCCAGAACGTTTTACTGAGGGTATCAATGACATCCTCAGGAAAGAAAGAATCCATGGTGGTTCTCCTTTGCAGATGAATGTTCAGGTCGTTATGTGCCGCTCTACTCTGTGTAATCGGCAAACTTCCGGCAGAGATACAGCGGCTTATGAAAGGAATGATAGGCGGGTCACAGGCAGAATCCTCGCCCTTTTACAGCCTTTTACGTCCTTTACACTATCTAAAGAGAGATGACATGACGTGTGAATGAAAAGCCCCGTGTCTGGCGCATTTCCCGTGATCAATAAACTGGCAGTGGGGTTATAGGGTCAGCGGCTCGTCCAGCGCGTTCAGTTGCTGCCGCGCAAACCCTAAAAATACTTCCAGCGCGGCGCTGCGGGGCCGACCGGAAGGCACCTGCAACTGCAAATTGCGCTGGCTTAGCTGATCGATGCCCACGGATCGCAAAACCAGTCCGTGCGCTTCGGCTTCCTGTATCACGCTGAAAGCACTACAAATGGTCACGGCTAACGGCGTATGCAGCAGGAACTGAAACAGGGTTGAAAAGTTATCGCAGGTGACGACCGGTTCAATCAGATTGCCGCTCATGTGGCTCGCCAGCTCGAACAGCTGTCGTACCGTGGTGTTTTGCTGCGGCAGCGCCAGCGGATAGTGGCTGATATCGCTGAGTGTCACCTGCGGCGCGCTGGCCAGTGGATGGCTCTGATGCATCACCAACAGCACCGGTGCAGGCCAGGAACCGAGGATCTCAACTCCGTGCTCAGCGTGCAGGCTGAACTGTAACGCCAGGTCGCATTCTCCGTTGCGTATCAGTTCTGATACGCCCTGCGGGCTGGCGACCTTGATTTCAAAAAGAATGCCGGGGTTATCTTCCCGAAAGGCGGCAATCATGCGGGGCAGCAGCGTAAAGGCCAGTCCATCGGTACAGGCCAGCCGAATCAACGTACGGCGCACGGCTTTCAGCCCTTTGATTTCTGCCAGCGCGTATTCCATATCCAGCATATTTTTGCGCACGTGATGAGCAAAGATTTCCCCGGCTTCATTCAGCACCATGCCACGCGCATGACGCTCAAACAACGGCACGCCCACCTGTGTTTCCAGCCGCTGAATCTGACGACTGATTGCCGACACGGCAATAAACAGCTGCTCACTCGCCGCGCTGAGCGAGCCTGTATTCACGACGGCGAGGAAATAGCGGATTTCATTACTGATCATGCGGTCGCCTCATGCTGGTGCATGCCTCGAAAACGGGCACGTTTGCTTTGCTTTAAAAGCAAACCTTACTAGATAAATTGATAATGGTGGCAAAGCAGCGTTTCAGCAATGATGACAAAACCATAATATGAATAAAAGACGAGCAAACATGACAGCCCAACAAGCGGTAGACCAGGCCACCGCATGGTTCGACAGTGGCGAGTTTCAACGGCTACTCGCACGCCGCGTTTCGCAGCGTACCGAGAGTCAGCGTCAGGATCGCGACAGCGAATTACACCACTATTTACATGACGAAATCGGCCCACAGCTGAGTGCATTGGGTTTTACCCTGCACTTCATCGAGAACGCCGAAGCGGCCCATCGTCCGTTTCTGGTCGCAGTGCGCATTGAAGATCCCACTCTGCCTACCCTGCTGAGCTACGGTCATGGCGATGTGGTGTTTGGCGATGATGAAAACTGGCGCGAAGGATTATTGCCCTGGCAGCTCGTTGAAGAAGGCGATCGCTGGTACGCCCGTGGCAGCGCAGATAACAAAGGTCAGCACTGCGTGAATCTGGCCGCGCTGGAACAGGTGTTCATCGCACGCGGTGGACGTCTGGGCTTCAACTGCAAGCTACTGTTCGAGATGGGCGAAGAGATCAGTTCCCCCGGCCTGGCGCAGCTGTGCCAGCAGCACGGTGATCTGCTGAAAGCCGATCTGTTTATCGCCTCGGACGGTCCACGTCTGAATGCAGTGCAACCTACCCTGTTTCTGGGTTCACGCGGGGCGGTGAATTTCCGCCTGACGGTGACTGCCCGTGACAACGCCTATCACTCCGGCAACTGGGGCGGCTTGCTGAGCAACCCTGGCACCCAACTGGCCAACGCCATTGCCGCGCTGGTTAATGCCCAGGGCGTGCTTCAGGTTGAGGCGCTGAAACCCAACTCGCTGACCCCGCAGGTGCGCGACATTCTCAGCCAGATTAAGGTTGGCGGGATGCCGGGCGATCCCGAGATCGATCCGAACTGGGGTGAACCGGTATTGACGCCAACGGAACGTCTGTATGGCTGGAACACGCTTGAAGTACTGGCATTCCTGACGGGCAATCCTGCGCGCCCGATGAACGCCATTCCGGGTGAAGCCAGCGCCGTCTGTCAGCTGCGCTTTGTGGTGGGCACCGACTGGAAGAACCTGGCGCAGCACGTCAGCGAACATCTGGCGCAGCATGGCTTTGGTTACGTGAAGGTCGAGTTTATGCGCGGATCGCCGGCAACCCGCCTTGATCCCACCGATCCGCTGGTCGACTGGGTGCTGGGCAGCATTGCCGAAACCAGCGGTAAAAAACCGGCTCTGCTGCCCAACCTGGGCGGATCGCTGCCCAACGAGGTGTTTTCCGACATCCTCGGCCTGCCCACATTGTGGGTGCCGCACTCTTATCCCGCCTGCGGTCAGCACGGCGTGAACGAACATATGCTGAAGTCGATTGCGCGTGAAGGTCTGCAAATCATGACCCGACTGTTATGGGACTTAGGCGAGCAAGGCCGCGAACTGGTGGCGAAGCACCGTCAACATGCCGGAGGTGCCGCATGAGCACACTCAACACGGCTGCACCGCTGCACGCGAATAAACCCAGCCTGCACAAAACCCTTTTCGCCACCTGCATCGGTAACGCGCTGGAGTGGTTTGATATTGCGGTTTACGGCTTTTTTGCCAGCTATATTGCCCATGCGTTTTTCCCGACCAGCGATCCGTCCGTTTCTATGCTGCTGACCTTCGGCAGTTTCGGTGTCTCCTTCCTGATCCGTCCGCTGGGCGCGATTGTGTTGGGTAACTACGCCGATCGTCACGGGCGTAAGAAGGCGCTGCTGTTGTCCATCAATCTGATGATGCTGGGCGGTGCCATCATTACGTTCATGCCAGGCTACGCGAGCATTGGCCTGGCTGCGCCTTTGTTGATTCTGCTGGCGCGTCTGGTGCAGGGCTTTTCTGCGGGTGGCGAATTTGGCAGCTCGACGGCATTTCTGGTGGAGCATTTCCCCGAGCGCAAAGCCTTTATCGCCAGCTGGCAGTTTGCCACCCAGGGGGCAAGTACGCTGATGGCATCCGCGTTTGGTCTGGGATTAACGCAGATTCTTACTGAAAGCCAGATTCAGGACTGGGGCTGGCGCATTCCGTTTGCCTTTGGTCTGCTGATTGGCCCGCTGGGGATTTATATTCGTCGCCACGTACATGAACCTGCCAGCTTCGCCACGAGGCAGCCTGAAGTCGCCCCGCTTAAGCGCCTGTTTGGCCGTCAGAAAGAGCTGATGCTGCTGGCGATTGGCCTGATGGTCATCTCTACGGCGGTTAACTACATGCTCAACTATGTGCCGACCTATGCCACCCGCAACCTGCACCTGCCCGGCTCTGTCGCCTTCACCGCCACTTTGCTGGCGGGCATGATCCTGACCGTAGTCACGCCGATTATGGGCCTGTGGGCAGAACGCGTGGGCCGGGTTCCGTTGATGTGGGGATCACTGATTTTACTGATCGTCACCATCTACCCTGCCTTTAAGCTGGTGGTGAATCACACCACGCCCACCACGTTGATCGTTATGGTCTGCTGGATGGCGTTGCTCAAGTCGATTTACTTCTCCACGGTGCCGTCGGTCATGGCCGATCTGTTTCCAATGGGCACCCGCGCCAGCGGGATGGCGATCAGCTATAACATCGCGGTGACGGTATTTGGCGGATTTGCGCCGCTAATCTGTACGCTGTTGATCACCGCCACCGGCACCAGCCTGGCACCCGGCTATTACCTGATGGCGATGTCGGTGCTGAGCGGCCTGGCGCTGCTGCGGAGTCAGAAGCGGATTCGGTGAGGGAACAGGTGCACAGGGTTGTGCACCTGACGGATTTTATTACCGCGTTAACGTTCCAGAGATTGAGGATGGCTATGCCTGAGAGATTGCGTTATCCGGCTTGGTCGCCCGCTTCGCCATATCGGCAAGCGCTGGAATAAGCAGGCTGATGGCATTCAGCCCGTGCCCAAGCTGGCAAAGGCTTTCAGGCGTAAATTCTTTCACATTATTATCGGCAAACGTCACCAGGGAATCGCCAATAAAGTGCAGACAATGGCAAAGCCCAGCGCGTGTTTCGTCACAATACTCTGTAATTAAAGAACGTGAATACGCTTCCATATTTGAAAAGTCCAGCTGAGAAAGTGCGTCATGCATTCCAGAATACAGACACTCACGATCGGGCAATGATTGATAAAAGGTGTCCATGTTATTATCGACATCAGCCATCGCATTAGTCTCCTTAATGTTGTGGTCAGAAGCCCGGTTTGTGTTCGCGCACAGCCGGGCTTCGCTCTTTCTGTTGCATCACACCCTGTAAGTGCGGTGTAATTACAACCACTTCATACTAAGGATTCTGTAATTACAATGTCAAAGGAAAAGGCCAAAACAGACCAGTACCAAATCCGACTTTCTCACGAATTTCGGACGCAGCTCGAAGAACAGGCGCGGGAAGATGGTGACGTCAACCTGGCGACATGGATAAAGCGGATACTGAGGAAAGAGCTTAAGGCAAGGGGCGTTGAGCCGAAGGGGTGAGTTTAGGTTAGAGTTATTTCGCTTGAACGGCATTATTGTTGCTGTCTCAACAACCAACCAATTTTTCAGCAGCCTGAGAGAAATGCTTACGTGGTTGCCATCTAAAACTTCATGACCTGAGAGAAGTGCTGCTTTTGCAGTGGTCGATCCGCTTAACCTCATAATGCGGATATCACCTGTATGATGAGGCTCTTTGTACTGACCAGCCAGCGCGGCATAGCCATTCGCGCTTCCTTACGAAAAGCATTTACCCGTCAGGGATGAATGTTTCTCCGTCAACATTTCCCACTCTTAGAGTAAACATCATGACTGCTATCACGACCAATATTTCTGCATATAATACCAACACCATTTCTACCAAAGCGGAAAATTTCAATCTCGACATCAAAGTATCTGAGCAACATTCGCAGAATTGAAACCTTCAATGGTGGCTTCCCATGCGTTTTGATAAATGCGCTTAGCGGCCCTACTGACAACACTACTTATGTGCGCTTTGATGCCACTTTCGCCAGTAAGGAGGCAACGGATCTTACAAGCCGCTGCAAGAAAGCTGTAGACGAGGACCAGAAAGTGCTGCTTAGTTTTACTCTCAGTAACCTGATGTCTGTGACCTGCTCCCCGTTGATTAATACACCGCGATGTTAGTAATGTCTTCATCAGTCACATGAGGACATCCCCATGAAG
>NZ_JALNPN010000010.1:0-146389 GCF_024520835.1 Pantoea sp. Fr+CA_20 | reverse complement strand
GAGGGACTTGAACCCTCACGTCCGTTAAGACACTAACACCTGAAGCTAGCGCGTCTACCAATTCCGCCACCTTCGCGCAGTGCTCGCGATATGAAATTTGTGATTTTGGTGCGAAGAGAGGGACTTGAACCCTCACGTCCGTTAGGACACTAACACCTGAAGCTAGCGCGTCTACCAATTCCGCCACCTTCGCATACCCGCAACACGTTACCGTATTACAACCACGGAGGCGCATTTTAGAGATTTTACTCAATGCGTCAACACATATTTCGCCAGACGGAAACGATCGCTGCAAAAAGCAACGTTTTCAGCCTGGCGAGAGGCAAAAAGGGCGAAAAAGGCAGAAAAAAGGGATTAACGGGTTTTGGCACCGCGTCCGTAAACCGCACGATAAACTTTGAAGCGCCCGGTTTGCGCCAGCACTTCATGATTGCCAAAGGCTTCATCCAGCACCTGGGGATAAGGCAGGAAGGCGTTAGCGACAATGCGCAATTCACCTCCGCTGTTCAGGTGCTTAACGGCGCCACGGATCAGGGTTTGTGCGGCATCCAGGCTGGTCTGTGTGCCTTCATGGAACGGCGGGTTGGAGATAATCATGTCAAAACGTCCGGTGACGTCGGAAAAAACGTTACTGGCAAACACGTCACCTTCCAGACCATTGGCAGCCAGCGTGGCTTTACTCGCTTCGATGGCGGCGGCATGAACATCACACAACCACAAACGCACTTTGGGTGAGCGGGCCGGTAATGAGGCGGCCAGCACGCCAGCACCGCAGCCGATATCCAACACTTTGCCTTTGGTATGCGGCGTGAATGTCGAAAGCAGCAAGGCGCTGCCGGCATCCAGGCCATCGCGGCTGAAAACGCCGGGTAAGGTATGCACCGTCAGGCCATCCAACTGATAGCTGTTACCAAAGGCCGTGGCATCAAAGGCAGGTTGCTTATCCAGGCGGCCATGGTAAAGACCACAGCGACGTGCGCTGTCGATTTTCTCCAGGGTAGCCCACGTCTCCAGCATGCCTTCCGCACTGCGTACGCCGCTGCGGTTTTCACCGACAACAAAGATATCGCAGCCAACCGGCAGCAACGACAACAGGTTTTGTAACTGAAACTGCACTTCCGGTTTATTCTTGGTCCAGAAGTACACCAGCGTATCGCAGCCCTGAACATCTTCTGCCTGAGCGACCAGTCCATAACGCGCCTGTTCCCCCATGCGGCGGCTCAGGTTTTGCCAGTGATGATATTGCTGAGTGTGCACGCGTGAAGAGGCGGTCTCCAGCTGTGCGGGCAGGTCATCCTGCAGATCGCCAGCAAATAAAACGTGGCGGGCGGTAAATTCATCACTGTGGCGCAGAATGACTTCGCTGGCCGGGGTAAAAGCAGACATGTAGGGCTCCTGTAAGATCTGAGCGGAGATTATAGTGGTTTGTTGGCGCATGTTCGATGGGTTTGCTAGCATAGCGTCGCATTCAGCGAGCAGAGCAGGTATATCATGACGTCCAGGCGCGACTGGCTTTTACAGCAAATGGGGATTACGCAGTATCAACTGCGCCGCCCGCGCGTGCTCCAGGGCGAGATCGCCGTAAGGCTTTTACCCGATACGCAGCTGATTATCGTGGCGGATAATCCACCAGGTTTGCAGGAGCCTTTCCTGCGCGATGTCCTGCACACGCTCAGTCTGAAACCGACTCAGGTGATGACCGTCACGCCCGACCAGCTGCAAATGCTACCAGAAACTCTGAGCTGTGCGGGCTGGTTACTGGGCGTGGAAAGCGAACAACCCTTTAATGGCGTAGCGTTATCCAGCGCTTCTTTTAATGAACTTCTCAGCAGCGGTGCCGCCCGGCGCGCGCTCTGGCAACAAATGTGTGATCATGACAGCCATTTCTTTCCTCACGCCTGACGCTATTCCCGACGCTTTTGCTATCGAATGCCGTAGCCACGCCTTTCCCTGGCGCGAAGAGACCTTTGCCAGTAACCAGGGCGAACGTTTCCTGAACCTACGGTTAGATGTCGATAACCAGATGGCCGCCTTCGCCATCACCCAGGTGGTGCTGGACGAAGCCTCGCTGTTTAATATCGCTGTCGACCCGGCGTATCAACGGCGTGGCTTTGGGCGGGCGCTGCTGGAGCATGTAATCGAGCAACTGATTGCACGCGATGTGATGACGCTGTGGCTGGAGGTGCGTGCGTCCAATGCTCCGGCCATCGCGCTGTACGAACAGCTGGATTTCAATCAGGTCAGCCGCCGTCCCAACTATTATCCCACCGCCGGTGGCCGTGAAGATGCACTGATCATGGCGCTGACGCTGTAGTCGTTTCTGAGGAGTTTTGATGTTAGATCACTGGGATTGCATTCTGTTTGATGCGGATGACACACTGTTCCACTTTGACGCTTATGCTGGCTTACAACGGCTGTTTGCCGGGTACGATGTGCCGTTTACCGACCAGGATTACCTCGATTACCAGGCAGTAAACAAGCCGTTATGGGTTGATTATCAGAATGGTCAGTTATCGGCGCAGGAGCTGCAAACCCGCCGCTTTGTGAGCTGGGGACAAAAGCTCAGCGTGGCGCCTGACATCCTGAATAACGGTTTTCTGTCGGCGATGGCTGAAATCTGTATGCCGCTGGAAGGCGCAGTCAGCCTGATGAAGCTGCTACACGGCCGGGTCAACATGGGCATCATCACCAATGGCTTTACCGCGCTTCAGCAGCGTCGCCTGGAACGCACCGGTTTTCTCGACTACTTTTCCGCTTTGGTGGTTTCAGAAGAGGTGGGCGTGCCTAAGCCCGATGCCAGAATCTTTGATTATGCGCTCACGCAGATGGGAAATCCCCAGCGCAATCGGGTGTTGATGGTCGGCGATACGCCAGAATCCGATATCCTGGGCGGTATGAATGCGGGACTGAAAACCTGTTGGATCGATCACGGTACGCGCCCACTGCCGGAACCGATTAAACCTGACTGGCGGGTAAACTCATTAACAGAGCTGGAAGCCCTTTTAAAAGCCTGAATGTCTCCCGTCACACCCAGCGAATGTCGTCTGCGAAAGGCCCGTAATACGGGCCTTTCGTTAATATTCGCGCGCTATCAGGCAGATGGCTTCGCCGCGTCGTCCTTTTTCTCGTCCTCTTCATCATCCTCTTTCACGGGCGTACTGGCCGTGAGCAGGAACGGGGACTGCTGCCAGCGCGTGCGGCGATCGCGCAGCAAGGTACGGCTGAGGATAATGCCAATCGCCAGCGCCAGTAGCATCATCAGGCGCAGAATATTGGTGGTGTTATCCACCTGGCGCGATTCGGTGACCAACACGTGGGTATCCAGGGTGATACGCAGAAAACCCGTCGGGCCGCTGCTGCCGCTCAGGGGTTGAACGATCTGATGATTGAAGTAGCTTCCCGCCCGTTTGCCATCCAGCGCCAGCCGATCGCGCACATTGATGTTTTCACCGCTGTGCGCCACCAGGCTGCCGTCACCGGCATAGACTGAGGCATCAAGAATACGGCTATTCGCGGTCATCTGATTAAGAATGGCCTCAATCTGACCACGATTATCTTCGCTGTTATCCATGAGGGGTTTCAGGCTGAATGCCACCTGGCGGGTAAGCGTTTGTGCCAGCTCCTCGGCCTGTTCAGAACGGGCCATTTGATGCCCAAGGCTAAACCAGGATGCGCCTTGCATAAGCACCACCAACAGCGCCAGCGAAATCAAAACGATCACCGTGCGATGTAGGCGAAATTTCAGTGCGGTTTTAGCCATTAATTATCCGAGTCACGTCACAACAGAAAGCCTGGATATTATGTTGCCAGAAGCAGCGCAGACAAGGTAGCCTCTTGCGTGGTTTTGTTGTTCCTACAGGAGCCCTGATGTCAAATCATCTTACCTGGTGCGATCTGCCTGCTGATGTCTCTCTCTGGCCGGGGTTGCCCCTTTCATTAAGCGGTGACGAAGTCATGCCGCTGGACTACCGCGCGGGTCGTACCGGCTGGTTACTCTATGGCCGTGGTCTGGATAAACAGCGTCTGACCGACTACCAGCACCGGCTGGGGGCGGCGATGGTTATCGTCAGCGCCTGGAACGTGGACGACTACCAGGTGATTCGCCTGGCGGGTTCCCTGACGCCGTTTGCCAGCAAACTGGCACACGAACTGACGCTGGATGTCGCCCCGCTGGGGAAAATCCCGCATCTGAAAACGCCTGGCCTGCTGGTCATGGACATGGATTCCACCGCGATTCAAATCGAATGTATCGATGAGATTGCCAGGCTGGCCGGCTGCGGCGAGCAGGTGGCTGAAGTCACCGAACGGGCGATGCGCGGCGAGCTGGATTTTACCGCCAGCCTGCGTCAGCGCGTGGCGGCGCTTAAAGATGCCGATGCCAATATTCTGAAGCAGGTGCGCGATGCACTGCCGTTAATGCCAGGCTTAACCACGCTGACTAAAAAATTGCAGGCGCTGGGCTGGCAGGTGGCGATTGCCTCCGGCGGGTTTACCTATTTTGCGGAGTTCCTGCGCGATAAGCTGCACCTGTCGGCTGTTGCGGCTAACGAACTGGAAATCCGTGACGGCAAACTCACCGGTGAAGTGCTGGGCCAGATCGTGGACGCGCAGTACAAAGCCGAGACGTTAAAAAAGCTGGCAAAGCGGTTCGACATTGCGCCAGAACAAACCGTCGCCGTGGGTGACGGGGCGAATGATTTGCCGATGATTAAAGCCTCTGCGCTGGGCATTGCTTACCATGCCAAACCAAAGGTCAATGAGCAAACGGCTGTTACGATTCGCCATGCCGATTTGATGGGGGTGTTTTGCATCCTGACCGGCAGCCTGATTCACGAAGAGCGTTAACTGAGGAGTTGATTTGGCCAAAGCGGCAAAACGCGCATTTGTTTGTAACGAGTGCGGCGCAGATTATCCGCGTTGGCAGGGGCAATGTAGCGCCTGTCACGCCTGGAACACCATCACCGAGGTGCGCATTGCCGCCTCGCCAGCGGCTGCGCGTAATGAGCGGCTCAGCGGCTATGCGGGCCATGCCGGAACCAGCCGGGTGCAAAAGCTGTCGGAAATCAGTCTGGAAGCCTTGCCCCGTTTCTCAACCAGCTTCAAAGAATTTGACCGTGTACTGGGCGGCGGCGTGGTGCCGGGCAGCGCTATTCTGATTGGCGGTAACCCCGGCGCCGGTAAATCCACCCTGTTGCTGCAGGTCATGTGCCGCTTAGCGCAGAGTATGAAAACCCTGTACGTCACCGGTGAAGAGTCATTACAGCAGGTGGCGATGCGCGCCCATCGTCTGGGGTTGCCCACTGACAATCTGAATATGCTGTCGGAAACCAGCATTGAGCAGATCTGCCTGATCGCTGAGCAGGAAGAGCCGCAAATCATGGTCATCGACTCCATCCAGGTGATGCACATGGCAGATATCCAGTCTTCACCCGGCAGTGTGGCACAGGTACGCGAAACCGCTGCTTATCTGACGCGTTTTGCGAAAACCCGCGGCGTGGCAATTATCATGGTGGGCCATGTGACCAAAGATGGTTCGCTGGCCGGGCCGAAGGTGCTTGAGCACTGTATCGACTGTTCGGTACTGCTGGATGGCGATGCCGATTCCCGTTTTCGTACCCTGCGCAGCCACAAGAACCGCTTTGGCGCGGTGAATGAACTGGGTGTTTTTGCCATGACAGAGCAGGGCATGCGAGAGGTGAGTAATCCCTCCGCCATTTTCCTGTCGCGCGGCGAAGAAGTCACCTCTGGCAGTTCGGTTATGGTGTTGTGGGAAGGCACGCGTCCTTTGCTGGTCGAGATTCAGGCGCTGGTGGATCATTCGATGATGGGCAATCCACGCCGGGTTGCCGTCGGGCTTGAGCAGAACCGCCTGGCGATTCTGCTCGCGGTATTGCATCGCCATGGCGGATTGCAAATGGCGGATCAGGATGTGTTCGTTAACGTGGTCGGCGGCGTGAAAGTCACGGAAACCAGTGCCGACCTGGCGCTGATGCTGTCGATGGTCTCCAGCCTGCGCGATCGACCATTGCCCCAGGATTTGGTCATCTTTGGCGAAGTCGGACTGGCGGGGGAGATTCGCCCGGTGCCCAGCGGTCAGGAACGTATTTCAGAAGCGGCCAAACATGGCTTCAAGCGGGCAATTGTCCCTGCGGGTAACGCACCGAAAAAGCCGATTGAGGGAATGCGCGTCTATAGCGCGAAAAAGCTGGCGGATGCCTTGGCTATTCTTGATGATCTCTAAGCTTTTCCGTATGCCCTTTTGTCGTTATACAAAAGGGCAGGTGAGGGACAAACGTCCTCACGTCTTTGATCATTTCTTGCAGGAGGCACCACATGTCGGCGTTTGATTATTTAAAAACGGCCATTCGCCAGCAGGGCCACACGCTCCAACAGGTGGCCGATGCCAGTGGCATGACCAAAGGGTATTTAAGCCAACTGCTTAACGCGAAAATTAAAAGCCCCAGCGCCCAAAAGCTGGAAGCCTTGCACCGCTTTCTCGGCCTGGAATTTCCCCGCCGGGATAAAAAAATCGGCGTGATATTTGGTAAGTTTTATCCGCTGCACACTGGCCATATTTATCTGATTCAGCGCGCCTGTAGCCAGGTGGATGAGCTGCATATCATCATGGGCTATGACGAACCGCGCGATCGTGACCTGTTTGAAAACAGCGCCATGTCGCAACAGCCCACGGTCAGCGATCGCCTGCGTTGGTTACTGCAAACCTTCAAATATCAGAAAAACATTCGTATCCATGCTTTCGATGAAGAGGGGATTGAACCCTATCCGCATGGCTGGGATGTGTGGAGCGCAGGGGTGAAAACCTTCCTGGATGAGCAGGGGATTGCGGCTGACTGTATCTATACCAGTGAAGCGCCGGACGCCGAGATGTATCAGCAACATCTGGGCATTCAGACGGTGCTGATCGATCCGAACCGATCCTTTATGAATATCAGCGGCACGCAGATTCGTCAGGACCCCTTCCGTTTTTGGGATTACATCCCCACTGAAGTGAAACCGTTTTTTGTGCGTACCGTGGCCATTCTGGGCGGCGAGTCGAGCGGCAAATCCATGCTGGTGAACAAGCTCGCAAACATCTTCAACACCTCCAGCGCATGGGAATATGGGCGGGATTACGTCTTTTCTCACCTGGGCGGCGATGAGATGGCGCTGCAATATTCTGACTACGATAAAATCGCGCTCGGTCATGCGCAGTACATTGATTTTGCGGTGAAATATGCCAATAAAGTGGCGTTTATCGATACCGATTTCGTCACCACGCAGGCCTTTTGTAAAAAGTATGAAGGGCGCGAGCATCCGTTTGTTCAGGCGATGATTGATGAATACCGTTTCGACCTGGTGATTCTGCTGGAGAATAACGTGCCCTGGGTGGCCGATGGCTTGCGCAGCCTGGGCAGCTCTGTGGATCGCCGTGAGTTCCAGACCATGTTGATATCCATGCTGCGTGAAAACAACATCGACTTCGTCCATGTGCAGGAAGAAGATTATGACACGCGCTTCCTGCGTTGTATTGAGCTGGTGAAAGGTATGCTGGGCGAGCAAAGCGCGCTCTGAGACAATCTGTTTACCGACATAAAGGGCCGGAGGATAGCCGTATCTCTGACCCTTTCTCCTTGTGTTATCTTTATAATAATGGCGATTTTTCCGGCCTGTTGCTGGGAAATAAGGCCTTTCACATCGTCGTGCGCAACCGAATATCGTCCGTAACAAAGTCAAACAAAAAAATTTTTTTTGAATTCTGCGGCAACATTATTACGTATTTAAATACTGATGTTATTTCATTTCTTCTGTGTGTTTATGTTAAATGTAAGTTCAATATTTTTAACTGGTTTATATTAAGGGAATATTCATAAGATATAAATAATGATATACCCGGATGTAACGACATGAAAAAGATCAGTATTGGTAGTGATGCGGTATTTTATCCTGGGAAAAGGGAAATAATCAGTCATAATCAGACGTTGAAGTTGCATTCTTCTGCCTCTTATTGTTTTGAATTACTGATCGCACGTCAGGGTGAAATTGTCGATCATGAGTCCTTTTACCAGTATGCCTGGCGTAGATTTGGCATGGAGGTCAGTGCGAATGCTTTATATCAAAGTATTTCTTTGGTCAGAAAAGCGCTACTGGCATCTGGTATTCGGCAGGATGTGATCAGAACCATTCCGCGCCGCGGCTTTATGCTGTCAAATGCCATTCTGATTGAAGAATCGACAAGCGTGCCTGTAGCGGCTATTCCGGATAATACGCCATTATCAGCAGAGGGACTGGAAAACGTATCTACAGAAGACGCTGGCACGCCAGATTTAAGCCAGGCCAGTGGGCAGGACGTTCCCCAACATATTCCTGAGCCTGCTGTTCAGGTCGATGAGAATATGTCAGAAAAGCCGGTTACCGATGCGCTGCATAATGTATCCGGGGCAGCTTATAATACCGGCTATCCAGGGTCTGCCGCGTTAGCCGTCGGAGAATTGCCTGCTCAACAGGCCATCTACACACGCAACCTGCTTATGGTTGTGCTGACGGTTATGACGATTGTAATGTGTGGTATGGCCATTGTGACCTTTTCCCTTTACCGGAAGGAGATGGATTTCGTAAAGCGGTTTGATATGAATGGATGCGAAATATACGGTAATGAAAAAGCAGATAACAGTTTAGTGGCCCGCATCGCTATTGATATTCATTCGGGATGCACGGAAAGAAGGAAGATTTATATCACCGCCTTTACCAACGGTGAACGAATCTCCGTATTGCAATGTAAAAACGCAATTTCACTATTCGGTTCGCCTGACTGTGTGTCGTATTATTATATAAGGAGAAAGTGGTGAAGTTGACGTTTTGGATGGCTGTGCTGACGATGGCCGTAGCCGGTGTTGTGATGCTTTTTTTTCGCCAGGATTATATTCATTGCATTGCAAACATCAATTACATAAGAAGCGGTGAAAGATTTTCACTGATCGTTTCTCACGATATGCGCAACGGGCACGGCGTTTTATCCTTAGCGGGACGATTGACCGGCGATAATCAAAAAGTCATCAGCCTGAGTAAAATCATCCGGTTTAATTATCATCGTGATGGCGATCTTTATCTCGCGCAGTCGACATTGATTGAGCCATCCCCGGATAATCAAATGAGTATTGAGCAACAAGAAAAATGGCTTCCGGCGTTTTTTATCACCGTGGGGGCGACATTCCCTTTCGTCATTAAACGGACGGGCATCGATACATGGGTATTTTATTCTGGTCCTGTTCCGCTCTTCATTTGTGAAAAATAAAACGACCAAAAAATAGCCGATAAGCCGTGCAGAGCATAAACGTTGGACCTGTAGTTATCTTATGAAATGTATCTTTTCTGTAACACAGGGATAACTTTATGCTTTTGATTTTAATAAAATTATATCTTCTTAAGGTCTTGTTCACATAAGGTCAGAACACTTCACATACAGCCTCGCTATTTCGCCCCTTATGATTCCCCTGCCAATGAGCATGTTATCAACCTAAATAATAAGAGGGAATCAATGAAAGCCAGGTCTTTATCACGCTGTATGCATATTGCTTTGTGCGGTGTAAGTTTACTTTCTTATAACACCTTTGCCGCATCGCAAAATACGATTCGCTTTCAGGGTGAGGTCAACGCGCAAACCTGTAACGTTAATATAAACGATGCAACCGGTAGCCCGATTATTCTGCTGCCTACGGTATCGACAGCCTCGTTGAACGCGGCGAAATCCACCGCCGGTAAAACACCCTTTACGATCAATTTAACGGGCTGTGTTGCGCCGGCGGCGGGTACAACCCAGGCAATTAATATCAATCTGGCGGGAAATAATATTTCCTCCACGGGTGATTTATTAAATACCGGCACAGCGACGAATGTCGCACTGCGTTTGCTGGATAGTAGTGACAAAACGATCAATCTGTCAGGTGGCACGGCGACCGTAAACGGCATGTCGCTGGCCAGTGGTAGCACCAGTGCATCACAAAATTTTTCAGTCGAATATTACAGCGACTCTGGAAGCGCTGGAGCGGGTACGGTTTTGAGTAGCGTTCAATATTCTGTTAGCTATCCATAACTATCAGGCCCCCTTTAGCCGAGGGGGCAGGAGAAACCTGTGTTCAAGTCTCTTGTTATTCTGTTTCTGGCTTTATCCGCTCCCCTTTGTCAGGCAAGCGTCGTGCTGAATGGCACCCGGATAATTATTGATGGTGCGAAAAATGAAAAAACCATTCAGTTTACCAATGCGGGCGATCAGCCTGCGCTTATTCAAATTCAGGCGATTAATCCTGACGCGGCGTCCACACTGCCCTTTGTGGCGCTGCCGCAAATTTTTCGCATAGCGCCAGCCGCCGGTCAAACGGTGAAAGTCAAAGTCACCGAGAATAATTTACCGCAGGACAGAGAGTCGCTGTTCTACATGGACTATACAGAAATCCCCTCTGTGAAAAAGGGCGATGAAGATAAAAATAAACTCTATCTGATTATCAAGAACAGGGTAAAAGTCATCGTTCGTCCAAAGCAACTCGATTTCTCTGTGGATAACGTCAGGCAGGCGCTTTCTTATCGTATTCAGGGGCGAGATATTCTCTTCAAAAATGCCTCTCCTTTTTACGCCAATATCCGCGCGTTTTCACTGATTAAGGGAAATAAGACGATTGCCTGGGACGATGCCGTAACGCTCGCGCCGTTTAGTGAAAGCAAGGTCACGCTGCACAGTTCGTCATCCCTGGTGGGATACACCCTTACCGCCCTCCTGATCAACGATTTTGGTGCTGACGAAAAAATAAACCTGAACGAAAAATAGCTGAAATGAATAAAGCCTCCTTATTCTTATTGTTCGCGTTCAGTCTGATCCCTGCCAGGGAAAGTCAGGCGGCTGATGCGCAGGATGACTATACGTTTGATCCTTCATTAGTGCGCGAAATGATGCCGGGACAGGTTGCGATGCCGGATGATGCGCAGGATGCCTGGTTTCAGCCGGGTCGTTATGATGTGGAACTTTACCTCAATGGTAAGTTTCAACAATCCACAACCTTGCAGATCGTGCGGGCAGGCGGACCGCTCTCCGTGTGTCTTCCGTCGCCGTTTTATCACGCGTTTGGTGTCAAAGCGCATTATTTGTCTGCCCTGAAGGCGACAGGCTGCGTCCGGCCAGACGCGCTTTTACCCGGCGCCGCCGTTAACGTCAATACCGCCAGCTTACGCGTCGACGTATCCATCCCCCAGGCGATGCTGGTTCAGCGGCCTGTGGGCTATATCGCGCCGGAAAACCTGACGGCTGGCTCGACCATGGCATTCGTGAATTACAACCTTAACCAGTTCTATTCAGATTACAAAAATGCGCAGCGTTTTGAATCCACCTATCTGGGCATCAACAGTGGTATGAACGTGGGAATGTGGCGTTTTCGTCAGCAGGGAAACCTGACCCATGATGAATGGGGTAATCGCTGGCAAAGTGCCAGAGCCTGGGTGCAGCGGGCGTTGCCTTCGTTGCAAAGTGAGGTCGGGCTGGGGGAGCTTTTTAGTCAGGGCGACTTGTTTAATGCCGTCAGTTTCAACGGCGTGAGTCTGGACTCGGACGACCGTATGCTGCCCGATTCTGTTCGGGGCTACGCCCCGGTCGTGCGTGGCGTAGCAAACAGCAACGCACGCGTGACCGTCTGGCAGGGCAAACAGCGGATCTACCAAACCACCGTGCCGCCGGGGCCGTTTATCATCAACGATCTCAGCCCGGTCAGCTATGGCGGCGATCTCAAGGTTGAGGTTCAGGAGTCTGACGGCAGCCTCCATCAGTTTAGCGTGCCCTATGCGGTGTTACCGCAGTCGCTGCGTCCAGGCCGAACCGACTACAACTTTGCGGCCGGTAAAGTCAGGGATTATAGCCAATACAATACGTTTACAGAGTTAACCGTTAAGCATGGCCTGACAAACGCCATTACCCTTAACGGTGGCGCGCGTCTGGGTGAGCACTATCATGCGGTGCTGGCCGGTGGCGTTTGGGCGTCCGATTTCGGTGCCGTTGGCTTCAACAGCGCCTACTCTGAAGCCGACCTGAACGGCGGCGAGACGACCGAGGGATGGCGCTACGAACTCAGCTACAGTCGTACCTTCCAGCCTACCCAGACCACGCTGACGTTTGCCGGCTATCAGTATTCCACCCAGGGCTATCGGGATCTCAATGATGTTATTGCATTAAATAATGCAGAAACGCCGGGCCGCAACAATATCAGTAGCGAATATATGCAGCGTAATCGCCTGCAGATGACGGTTAACCAGACGCTGGGTGAGTGGGGAAATATCTATATTTCCGGCTCGAAGCAAAATTACTACGACGGCCGTTCACGCAATACGCAGTTTCAGATTGGCTATGGCACCGTGCTGCCAAAAAATATCGCGCTGAATATTTCCCTGTCCCGCCAGTATTCGCGCAGAGCTTACTCAAGCGATCCGCGTATGGCCGTGATGTCCCAACATTCAGACGACACTTTTTATAAAGATACCCAGTTTCAGGTCAGCATCTCGGTTCCGTTAGGCTCAGAAGCCACGTCGCCTTATTTAGCGCTGGGGGGAACCCGTGGAAGCCAAAATGGCAGTAACTATAACGCCTCACTCAGCGGAATAAGCGGCGAGAGCGGCACCAGCTACAGCCTGAATATCAATCGTGATCAGCAACAGCGCGACACAACGCTAAGTGGCAGCCTGGGCAAAAAACTCTCAGAAGCCAGTCTGACCGGTACGGCATCCACATCCTCACGGTTTAAGCAGATGTCCGTCAATGCGATGGGCGCGGCGGTGATCCACAGCGGTGGTGTAACGCTGGGCAATTATCTGGGTGACACCTTTGCCCTTGTCGAAGCGAAAGGGGCCAGGAATGCTCGCATTTTGAATAGCCAGGGCACCGAAATCGATCGCTTTGGTTATGCCCTGGTGCCGTCGCTCAACCCTTATCACTACAACAGTATTTCGTTGGGGGCCAGCGGCAGCGATAGCCATGTCGAGATTCAGGACAGTGAAAAAATCGTCGCGCCTTATGCCGGTGCGATGGTGAAGGTGACGTTCAGGACCTTACGCGGTTATCCGGTCATGTTAAAGACCCGCACCAATCGCGAGACGACGGTGCCGGTGGGGGCGGATCTGCTCGACGATGCAGGCAACCGGGTGGGGACGTTTGGTCAGGGCGGCAATGCCTGGTTACGCGTCGCGAAAACCCAGGGACAGTTGAAAGCCGTATGGGGAGAGGACGCGAAAGCATCCTGTTTGATTGACTACCACATCCCAAAACCTAAACCCGATGCGGTGATTACCTACGCGGATGCTGTATGTCATTTTTAAAATGTAAGGTGTTAACGATGAAGTACGTTTTAGCTGTGATGGCATGCTTTCTTTTGGCGGCATGGCTACCCGCTCATGCCACCTGCACGCGGGTGAATCCGGTCGATCAGGGATGTGATGCCTGCGGAGCGTCCCTGAATTTCGGCAATATCGGCTTGATGAATCTACGTTATCAGCCCGCAGGCACCGTGCTGGCCCGCTCGGTATTTCGTGTGGTACCGGCCATCAACAATGCCAATCCGGATCGCGTGTTATATCAATGCGATCTGGCAGATAAAGACCAGCTGTTTGAAGTCTTCGCCACCAATGGCGACAGTAACGTTGGCGGAGCCTGGGACATGGGCGGCGGTTATTTTCAGACTTATTTTCCCTTCACCGCGTTAAAGCTGATTCATGTGCGAAGCGGTAAGCCTTTTACCCGTATCTGGCAAAAAGTGCCGCTGACGCAGTATGACATTCAGGGGAATAAAATCCTGATCCGCGGGCGGGATTTCAGCCCCATCAGCGCCGAATTGATCCGTACCTCTGAAAACAATCGCACGCCGGGTTATTCGTCGTGGGGATGCCCGGCGGCGGCGGCGGACAATTATACCGGCTCGTACAACTGCAATCAGCCGAACGGCTATGTGGTGTTTATGGGGCCGGGGATGGATGTGCCCGAAGCGGGCCAGGACAGCTGGAATCATTTTGAAACCTGGGGGTCCGGACGCTATATGGCTTTCGGTATGAATACCGCGCCGGTGGCCACCCTGACGCAAAACCTCACCCAGGGCTGCTGGGTTGAAAATTACACCGCGAACGTGATTTTCCCCAGTATCAGTATTAATGCACTCAATGAAGGGCAAACCGCGACGGCTCCGCTCAGCATTACGCTGGCCTGCGCGGCGGCGACAGATAAGATTTCCGGGATAAACTCAGGCCAACTGTCACTGGGATTTCAACCCAGCTACGCCGCGTGGTTGCAGGCACAGCAGTTAGGTCTGACGTCTGGAAGTGGGATTTCCAGCTACCTGGTGTCCGATCACTATGACAGTTTGCCTTCACTGGCGAAAGGCGTGGGGATTCAGCTGAAAACCTCCGGGGGAAGTGCGGTATCGTTTCTGAGCTGGAGCAGTTTTAGCAGCAATGCAGGATGGCGGCCGGTGCTGGAGGACGCGCAGGTTATTAGCAGCGGTCAGCCGAGTGACGAAACGCTGTATCAGCGTAATTTCACTGCCAGTCTTGCAAAGCTTCCTGGACAAACGGTCACGGCGGGCAATGTTGATGCGACGGCCTCGATCCTCATTCGGCTGCAATAATATGAAAAAGATCCTGCTGCTCGTCATGTGCATCATTACTCACTCCCAGGCCGCGGTTATTCCGCAGCAAAGCCGAATCATCTTTCATCCCGGCGAGGTGCAAGTCCCGCTGTTGTTGGTCAACAGCGGTGAATCTCCTGTCCTGATCCAGACCTGGGTCGACGGCGGCTCACCGGAAACATCGCCCGGCAGTAAAGCCTTTCCTTTTGTCGCGCTCCCCGGGGTTTTTACGCTGAACAAGGATGAAAAAAAACAGATCGCGGTTTTGCGCACCGAGCTGGCCGCACAGCTTCCCACCGATCGGGAATCCCTTTACTGGCTCAATCTTTACGAAATCAGTTCAGTGAAAAAAAGCAGTCTGCGGGCGGGCAACGATAAGATCAGTGTGGCGCTGAACACCCAGCTTAAAGTGATTAATCGCCCGTTTACGGATTCGGTGCCTTTTGCGGCACGCGTTAAGGCGGTTACGTTTCAGATCAGGAAAACACAAGGGCAGTTTTTTATTCAGGCCAGCAATCAGAGCCGTTACTTTTTTACTCCAGGGAAGATGACGGCGACGGCGGGCGGAAAACATTATCCTGTTTACCTGGACGGGGATAAAACGCTGGCACCTTTCGCCAGTAAACGTTATCCCCTCCTTGGTGACTCGCCGCTTTTAGCGACAGGCAACGCTGTGCTTAACTTCACCGCGCTGGACGACCAAGGGAATCCCCAGGCGTTCACGGCCAACCTGAACCTGGCTTCTGGCTCACCGTGAACCCGCCGCGCGCGGGTGGCCGCATTGGTTGCCACCCGCCTGCGTCATCAGTAAACCATGACGACCTTGCCGCGCATATGGCCTTCCAGCACGCGCTGGTGGGCAGCCCCAAGCGTTTCCACACTCAGGCCGTGAAGCGTTTCGTTCAGCGTGCTTTGCAGCTTGCCGTCGTCCAGCAGGTCGGCGACGGCATTCAGGATTTCCCCCTGCTGCGCCATGTCCGGCGTGTTGTACATGCTGCGTGTGTACATAAACTCAAAGTGCAGCGCGGCGCTTTTTAGCTTCAGTTGATCCATCGACAGTGGATGTTCGTTCTCAACAATGGTGCAGATGTGGCCCTGAGGTGCAATAAGCTGGCTCATGGTGTCCCAGTGGCCATCGGTGTCGTTGAGACAAAAAATATAATCAACCTGCTTAATGCCGTGCTTTTCCAGCTCAGCAGCCATGTCTTTGTAGTTGATCACCAGATCGGCTCCGCGATCGCGGCACCACTGGGCGGAATCCTCCCGTGACGCGGTGGCGATCACTTTGGCTTTACTGCGCATTTTCGCCAGAGGAATCGCCAGTGAACCCACGCCGCCTGCACCGCCCACGATCAACAGCGTTTGATCCTCACGCGCCGCAGCCATATCCAGCCGTTCAAACAGGCCTTCCCATGCGGTCAGCGCCGTCAACGGGATAGCAGCAGAAGCAGCCCAGTCGAGTTTTTTCGGTTTATGACCGGTGATACGTGAATCGACCAACTGCTCCGTGCTGTTACTGCCCGGACGAGTAATATCGCCCGCATAGTACACTTCATCGCCCGGCTTAAAGCCGCTGACTTTACTGCCGGTTTCCAGCACGACGCCGCTGGCATCCCAGCCGAGAATACGTGGTACCTGCAAACCATTTTTGATCGCCCCTTTGTGAACTTTGGTATCGACCGGATTGACCGAGGCGGCTTTCACCTGAACGCGCAGGTCATACTCGCCTGGCGTGAGGGTTTCCGGGAAAATTTCAACGAAGTTTTTTGGGTTTTCTGGATCAACAGCAATTGCGCGAACAGACATAATTTCTCTCCTGTAGTGTTCTCTGAAGTGTAGAACCCCGAGGCGATGCTGATAAGATGGACAATAGTTATTACAGTGTTCGTCTGAGGTGAACAATGGCGTTTCGTCAGTGGCAGGATATGGCGCTGTTTGCGTTAGTAGCGGAGTGCGGCAGTTTTACCGCCGCGGCAGAACGGGCAGGCTTACCGAAATCCAGCGTCAGCCAGCGGATTAGCCAGCTTGAACAGCGGCTGGGCATCCGGTTGTTAAACCGCACCACGCGCCAGCTCAACCTGACCTTTGCAGGGGAACGCTATCTGCTGCACTGCCAGGAGATGATGCAGGCCAGCGAGCGCGCGGAACAGGCCATTGCCAGTCTACGGGAAAATCCCAGCGGTCGCCTGCGCATCACCAGCCCGGCGGGCATTGGCGCAACCTTGCTGGCCCGCTGCAACGCTGCGTTTTTACGCCACTATCCTGACGTCACGCTGGATATCTCTGTCTCGGATGATATTCGCGATCTGGTGCAGGACGGCTTTGATCTGGCCTTACGTACTGGTCAGCCGCAGGAGTCGTCCCTGATTGGTCGCCGCGTCGGCTACTGCCAGCGCTCGCTGGTGGCCGCGCAAGCTTATCTGGACCAGCATCCGCCGATTACCCATCCCCAACAGTTGGCCGCGCATCGCTGTATTGCGCACCGGGCCTGGAACGAGTGGGTGCTGAAACGCGACGATCAATATCATCGTTGGCTGCTTCCGCCTGCGCACCTTACCGATAATTTACTCTATGCCCGCGAGTCGGCGTTGGGATGTGCCGGTATTACGCTGCTGCCCCGCTTTTTAACGGACGGCGACAGGGGCGATGCGCGTCTGGTAACGGTGCTGCCGGAATGGGAAATGGAGGGGAATGAACTGTGGCTGGTGTATCCCAGTCGTAAACTGAACTCGCCTGCGCTGATGAAATATATTGAATTTGCTTTGCAGTCGCCGGTGTTCCGCGAATTTTACCGCTGAAGAAAAGAGAAGGGCGGCATCGCTGCCGCCCCGCAATTACTTAGTAATACGCTTGTACTTGATACGTTTCGGCTCCAGCGCATCTGCGCCCAGCGTGCGTTTCTTGTACTCTTCGTATTCGGTAAAGTTACCTTCAAAGAATTCGATCTTGCCCTCATCCTGATAATCCAGAATGTGGGTCGCGATACGGTCAAGGAACCAACGGTCATGCGAGATCACCATGGCGCAGCCAGGGAACTCAAGCAGGGCGTTTTCCAGCGCGCGCAGGGTTTCAATGTCCAGGTCGTTGGTTGGCTCATCGAGCAGCAGCATGTTGCCGCCCACCTGCAGCAGTTTTGCCAGATGCAGACGACCACGCTCACCACCGGACAACTCGCCCACGCGTTTGCCCTGATCCACGCCTTTAAAGTTAAAGCGTCCTACATAGGCGCGACTTGGCATTTCGGTGTTGCCGATACGCATAATGTCCTGACCGCCAGAGACTTCTTCCCATACGGTTTTGGCATTATCCATGCTGTCGCGGAACTGATCGACAGAGGCCAGCTTCACGGTTTCACCCAGCACAATCTCGCCGGAATCCGGTTGTTCCTGACCTGACATCATGCGGAACAGGGTCGACTTACCGGCGCCGTTCGGGCCGATGATGCCGACGATGGCCCCTTTCGGTACAGAGAACGACAGGCCGTCGATCAGTACGCGATCGCCGTAAGATTTACGCAGGTTGCTGACTTCCAGCACCTTGTCACCCAGACGGGCACCCGGCGGAATAAACAGTTCGTTGGTTTCGTTACGTTTCTGGTAGTCGGTGTTGTTCAGTTCTTCAAAGCGAGCCAGACGGGCTTTACCTTTAGACTGCTGGCCTTTTGGCCCTTTGCGCACCCACTCCAGCTCTTTCTCGATAGATTTGCGACGTGCGGCTTCGGAAGAGGCTTCCTGCGCCAGACGGGCATCTTTCTGCTCCAGCCATGAGGAGTAGTTCCCTTCCCACGGAATGCCTTCGCCGCGGTCCAGCTCCAGAATCCAGCCTGCAACGTTATCAAGGAAGTAACGGTCGTGGGTAATCGCCACCACGGTGCCTTCGAAGTCGTGCAGGAAACGCTCCAGCCAGGCGACAGATTCTGCATCCAGGTGGTTCGTCGGTTCGTCCAGCAGCAGCATGTCTGGTTTTTCCAGCAACAGGCGGCACAGGGCGACACGGCGGCGTTCACCACCGGACAGGTTCGCAATTTTTGCGTCCCAGTCGGGCAGTCGCAGGGCGTCGGCGGCGCGTTCCAACTGGGTGTTCAGATTATGGCCGTCATGCGCCTGAATGATCTCTTCCAGCCGTCCCTGCTCGGCAGCCAGCTTATCGAAATCTGCATCTTCTTCGGCGTATAAGGCATACACCTCGTCGAGACGTTTCAGCGCCCCGACCACTTCGGCCAGCGCTTCTTCCACGGACTCGCGCACGGTGTGCTCAAGGTTAAGCTGCGGTTCCTGCGGCAGATAGCCGATTTTAAGGCCGGGCTGCGGGCGGGCTTCCCCTTCGATATCTTTATCGATACCGGCCATGATGCGCAGCAGCGTAGATTTACCCGCACCGTTCAGGCCGAGCACGCCAATTTTTGCGCCAGGGAAAAAGCTAAGGGAGATGTTCTTCAGAATATGTCGCTTTGGCGGAACTACTTTGCCGACGCGATGCATGCTATAGACGAATTGAGCCACGTTGTATTGAGCCTCTGGGTCTGTTTGTCGTTTGGATGATGTCGAAGTTTAGCCTTTTTCGCTGCCTATTCACAGCCGATGCGCCGGGATAATTCCATGCCGGGGCGCAGTTTGGCATAACTGTTTGATTTGTGTCCGCTGTCCGACCGGGCGGCAAAAGGCCGCTTCCGGTGACGTGCGTATCATGACGAGCATATATAGCGCAGGTGACATGAATCCACCTGAGCGTAGCAGCAGGTCATTGCCAGTGCGTGACAAAACGACGTCAGGGAAGGCGGACGGGAATATGCTGTTGCGTTAACCACTGACTCAGCGCCGGTTCAGGTGCGCTGTCGCTGACCAGTAAATCAAAGCGGGACAGCTCGCCAATGCGCGCGGGCAGGACTTTGCCATATTTGCTGCTGTCGGCGACCAGAATACGCTGGCGGGCGCGCAGCATGGCATGGTGCTTCATCGGCAGTTCGTTGAGGTTATAGCAGGTCGCCCCCTGATCTTTATCCACGCCCGCCGCAGAGATAAACGCCAGGGTGGGACAGAGATCATCCAGAATGGAATGCCCGCCCACGGGCGTGAACAGGGCATTGTCGGCATGAAATTCACCGCCGCTCAGGATCACATTGCAGGCCGGTTTCTCTTTTAGCGCCAGAAAGGTATTCATGGCACAGCAGATGGCGGTAAAGGGCAGGGCATCCGGAATCGCATCCACGACATAGGGCAGGGTGGTACCGCAGTCAAAAAACACCGTGTCGTTTTCACTAATCAGGCTGGCAGCAGCCTGAGCGAGTCGCTGCTTTCTGGCTGCATTTTGTCCGTGTTGGTCGGAGATGAAATAGTGCCCGGGATGGCTGCGCGGATCGCTGACGATATAACCGCCCAGCAATACCACGCTTGAGGTCGGTTCACTTAAGTCCCGACGTACGGTCATTTCCGATACGTCCAGCAGCTGTGCCGCATCTTTCAGATGTAATTTATCGGTGCGCTTAAGTGCCAGAGCCAGTTTACGAATGCGTTCGTCGCGGCGGGTTTCCATTGTCATCTCTAAACCTGTATTCCTTGAAGAAGACGTCATACGTCCTGGCCTGTCACATCGCTGGCGCGCCGTTAACCTTACCTGAAACCGCCGCGTTTTTACTCAGCCCATAACAAATTTCAAAAAATTTAAGGCGTTGCAGGTTTTTCAGGCAAGATTTTTATCTTACCCGCAATGCCTTCACCCCGCAAACCCGGGCTGTGACCACTGAATGCCCGCCTTCGCGTCACGGGTGTTTGTTATAATATTAACATTAAACCCAGGCTCATTCCGGCTTTATCGATCAGTAATGTCACAATATATGTGAAATTTATCACATAATTAACCTCTGTGAATTGTTAGTGTTATTTTTATAACATTTTAGCAGTCTTTTACCGGGGGAAGAATGGACATTGCGGTTATCGGTTCAAACATGGTGGATTTAATCACCTATACCAACAGTTTTCCCAAGCCAGGGGAAACGCTGGAAGCGCCTGATTTTGCAATGGGTTGTGGCGGTAAAGGGGCCAATCAGGCCGTGGCGGCAGCAAAGCTGGGTGGCAAGGTAATGATGGTCAGCAAAGTGGGCGACGACCTGTTTGCGCCCACCACGTTAGCCAATCTGCAACAGCAGGGCGTGGATACGCGTTTCGTCACCACCGAGGCCGGTGTCTCCAGCGGTGTGGCCCCCATCTTTGTTGATGACCAATCGCAAAACCGCATCTTGATTATTAAAGGCGCGAATCAACATCTCAAGCCCGCGGACATCGATGCTGCGGCTGAGGCGCTGAAGGGCTGCCGGTTAATCATTCTGCAGCTGGAAATTCCGCTGGAAACCGTTTACTACGCGATCGATTTTGCCCGCCAAAATGCTATCCGCGTCATCCTCAATCCTGCCCCCGCCCTGGCTGAGCTGGATATCGCGTATGCCTGCCAGTGTGACTTTTTTATGCCCAATGAAACGGAGCTGGAAATCCTGACTGGAATGCCGGTGGGGACGGAGGATGAAGTGAGGCGGGCAGGCGCGTCCTTACTAAAACGTGGCCTAAAGAATCTGATCGTGACTCTGGGCAGCCGCGGATCGCTGTGGATGACCGGCGATGACTGTCATCAGGTTGACCCTGTGCCGGTTAAAGCACTGGATACCAGCGGTGCCGGTGATGCGTTTATTGGCTGTTTTGCCTACGAACTGGTGAAAACCGGTGATATCCCTGCCGCCATGGCGAAAGCCTCTGCCTACGCGGCCTGTAGCGTCACGGCACGCGGTACGCAGCGTTCTTATCCTGACTCAACCGCTTTTCAGCGCTTTCTCGACCTTCAATGAGGTACGGCCATGCACCAGAACATTGTTCAGCAAGATGACGGTTATCTAAATAAGACCCCGCTGTTCCAGTTTATTCTGCTTTCCTGTCTGTTCCCGTTGTGGGGCTGTGCGGCAAGCCTGAATGACATTCTGATTACGCAATTTAAAAGTGTGTTCGCCCTGAGCGATTTTGCCAGTGCCCTGGTGCAGAGCGCCTTTTACGGCGGCTATTTTTTGATTGCGATTCCGGCCTCGCTGGTGATCCGCAAAACCAGTTACAAGCTGGCGATCTTAACCGGGCTGGCGCTGTATATCGTCGGCTGTATGCTGTTTTACCCCGCCTCGCACATGGCAACCTATACCATGTTTCTGGCAGCGATTTTTGCTATTGCCATTGGGTTAAGCTTCCTGGAAACGGCGGCGAATACCTACAGCTCAATGATTGGTCATCGCCAACATGCCACGCTGCGTCTTAATATCAGCCAGACCTTCTATCCGCTAGGTGCTCTGATGGGCATTGTGTTGGGAAAATATCTGGTATTTCAGGATGGGGAAAGCCTGCAAACACAGATGGCAAACATGACGGCGGAGCAGGCCCACGCGTTCCGCTTATCGATGCTGGAACACACTCTGGAGCCGTATAAATATCTGGTGATGGTGCTGGTGGTCGTCATGCTGCTGTTTATGTTCACCCGTTATCCGCGCTGCAAGCCGCAAAGCAATGAAAAAACGTTGCCTACGCTGGGCGAAACCTTCCGCTATCTGGCAAAAAATCGCCATTTTAAACGCGGTATTCTGGCGCAGTTTCTGTACGTCGGCATGCAGGTTGCAGTGTGGTCCTTTACCATTCGTCTGGCCCTGACGCTGGGGGCGACCAATGAGCGTGAAGCGTCCAGCTTTATGATTTACAGCTTTATCTGTTTCTTTATTGGCAAGTTTGTCGCCAACATTTTGATGACACGTTTCCGTCCAGAGAAAGTCCTTATCGTCTTTTCTGTTTTAGGCATGATAACGCTGGCCTACGTCATGCTGATGCCCAATTTCACCGCTGTTTATGCCGCCGTGTTTGTTAGCGTGCTGTTTGGTCCCTGCTGGGCCACGATCTATGCCGGTACGCTCGCAACGGTAGACAGTAAATACACTGAAGTCGCCGGCGCGTTTATTGTGATGTCGATAGTCGGGGCGGCATTTGTGCCCGCCTTGCAGGGCTTTGTTTCCGACCATCTGGGATCGATGCAGCTGGCATTTGGCGTGTCGCTGCTGTGTTTTGCCTGGGTTGGCTTCTATTTTTGGGGCGAACTGCGCCACAAAAAGCAGCCGCGTCATCGGGCAAACCTGGCGGAGGAGGGACTATGAAAACCCGTTTACCGCTGCACCGTGAACAGTTTTCCGCCACGCCCACGTTGCTGCTGGAGAGCGAGGATTTCAGGGTCGAGCTGTTTCGCTATCCTGCGGGCATTGAGGCCATTCGCATTCACAACCGGCGTGGCACGGTGATTGTGTTGCCCTTTCTGGGCCAGATGGTATGGGATGTGAATTTTGATGGCCGTGCCCTGACCATGGGGCACCGGTTTAAACAGCCGCTGCCGGGTGACACTATCATCGACACGTACGGCTGTTTTGCCTTTCATTCTGGTCTGCTGGCGAATGGCTGCCCTGGCGCGGAAGACTCGCATCCGCTTCACGGCGAAATGGCCTGCGCCCGCATGGATTCCGCATGGATAGTGCTGGAGGATGAGCGTCTTTCTGTCGAAGGCGAAACCGAATACATCAAGGGGTTTGGTCACCATTATCTGGCAGCACCGGCGGTACGGCTAAGGGCCGATCAGGCGCGGCTGATGCTGGAGATGACCGTGACAAATCTGGCTGGCGCACCGATGCCGTTGCAATACATGTGTCACATCAACAGCGCATGGGTGGCGCAAGGGCAGTTTAAGCAGACCATTCCTGACCAGGCCTTTCAGCTGCGCCGTTCTGTTCCGGCACATGTGCGGCCCACTCCTCAGTGGACCGCCTTTACCGACTCCCTGGCCCGCGATCCCACCGCGTTCCGGCAGTTGGATCAACCTGCAATGTACGATCCGGAGATTGTCTTCTTCGCCGATCATCTGGCGCAATACGGTGAGAACGTTCAGTTTGAACTCCATTCCCCGGCCGGTTATGCCCTGATGACCCGCTTTTCCACCGCGCAGTTTCCGCATGCGACGCGCTGGATACTGCATAATGCGGATCAGCAGGTTGCTGCCTACGTACTGCCCGCCACCTGCCGTCCAGAAGGCTTTGCAGCGGCACAACGCGCCGGTACGTTGATGGCGTTGATGCCCGGTGAGCACCGTCATTTCCAGGTTGAAACCGGCGTGCTGTAAAGCGCCCAGGTCGACGCGTTGTGTTACGAAACGTCAGGTGTTTTTGATGCTTCTGCTGCCACGACAGCGTCGGCGTGAGTCTCTTCTGCATCAGAACGCGTGAGGCAGGCAGGATGATCGTCCATGTGGCGAAAGCCCGTGGATAGCGCGTCTTATACCCATCTGCCTGTTCACGTCTTCTACCTGCTCGCCTGTAAGCCATTTAAGCCACCGCAGCCTGTTCTGGCTGGACACACAGCAGATCGCTATCGCCGTTTTATCGTTGAGCATCCCGCTGTTAACCCTGCGTCGGCCTGGTGGAAAACGCGATCCACCTGGCGTTCTAAGGCGGCAGGAAAGTGCGATGCTGCCTAATGCAACCAATATCCCTTATCTTCCCCAGGTCAATTTATGTGACAAATATCACATAAATTGACATTACTCATCCTTATGAGAAAACTCGCCCTTCCAAACATTGAATGATAATGATTATTATTTATATTGTTATTGTCATTAACAACTACTCATTTAATGCAAATAAACCACATAAAATGTAGTTTTTTAGCTTTTTTGTGGACATAAATTCTCAAAAATTTTGACCTCATGGGTGAGCCGTTTCGGCTAAAGGTTACTGAATCTGAATTGACTCGCGTGGTCTGGCGCAGGCTGCTGCCCTTTTTAAACGGTGGCTGGGCGGCTTACGCCTTTAATAAAGGAACGGGATATGGTGGTACGTAAGCAAAACCCGTCGGTGCCTCACCGACAGCTGTCTGATGCGGTCCTTACTGCTCAGGACTTTATTTTCAATGATGCGCAAATTTCGGCCTGGCATCAGCAAACGCAGGAGGCGCTGACGCTGATCACCCACACCGTTCAGCGCGTTGAGAAACCCTTCAGCGGTATCCTGCCTCACGAGCTGGCCCCGGCTTTTAGCGCCGTCGATCTTGACCAGCCGCTGGGAAATAATGAGGCTGCGCTGGAAGAGTTAGGGTCACTGTATCTGCGTGATGCCGTCTGGTTCCATCACCCCAAATACGTGGCGCACCTTAACTGCCCGGTGGTACTGCCATCGCTGCTGGCGGAGCAAATCATGGCCGCGGTCAACAGCTCCGTGGACACCTGGGATCAGAGCGCGGGCGGAACGCTGATTGAACAGAAGGTTATTGACTGGACGCTGAGCCGCATCGGTCTGCCGGCGAGCGCCGACGGCATCTTTACCAGCGGTGGGACGCAGTCAAACCTGATGGCGATGCTGCTGGCACGCGACAGCTGGTGCGCCGCACATCATCCGGGCCATCTGATCAAACATCAGGGCCTGCCGGCCGATGCCGCCAAATGGCGCGTCCTGACCTCCAGACTGAGCCACTTCAGCATTCAGAAATCGATGGCCATTCTCGGGCTGGGCTACGATGCGGTCATTCCGGTGGATTACGACGACGATTACCGCATGGACAGCGTGCAGCTTGCGCACGAGATTGCGCGTTGCCACGAGCAGGGCCTGATCCCGATTGCCGTCGTCGCCACCAGCGGCACCACCGATTTCGGCAGCATCGATCCGCTGGAAACCATCGCGACACTGTGTCAGCAGCACGGCATCTGGATGCACGTCGACGCGGCGTACGGTTGCGGTCTGTTGGTTTCGGAAGCGCATCGCCAGCGCCTCAACGGCATTGAAAAAGCCGACTCGGTGACGGTGGATTATCACAAGTCGTTCTTCCAGACCGTGAGTTGCGGGGCGTTCTTCGTGCGCGATAAACAGCACCTCAGCCACGTGACGCACCATGCTGATTACCTTAATCCGCTCAGCGCTCAGCAGGAAGGGACGCCAAACCTGGTGAATAAAAGTATTCAGACCACGCGCCGGTTTGACGCGCTGAAAATGTGGCTGACCTTGCGCATCATGGGGCCGGCGAAGCTGGGTGAGGCGTTTGACAGCCTTATTACGCTAACCCAGGCAACCCATCAGTTGCTGAAAGCCCATCCGGTGATTGAGGTCCTGCACGCGCCTGAACTGACCACCCAAATCTTCCGCTTCGTGCCGCGCCCCGGCATGAATCCGGTACAGCTGGACGCCATCAATGCCGGTATCCGCAAGGCCCTGTTCCGTTCCGGTAATGCGGTGATTGCCGGTACCAAAGTGGATGGCCGCCAGTACCTGAAATTTACGCTGCTTAATCCCACCACCTCGCTAGCTGACATGGAAGATGTGATTGCCTTGATCGCCCATTACGGTCGCGAACAGGCGCGTGACATGACATTACAGGTGGCTAACCAGTGAGAACGGCGCGATGAACAACAGAATTTATGACTTTATCGGTATTGGTATTGGGCCTTTTAATCTCAGCCTGGCCTGTCTGAGCGAGCCGGTTGAGGGGCTGAACGGCCTCTTTCTGGATCAAAATCCGGGGTTCGACTGGCATACCGGCATGATGCTGGAAAGTGCGCACCTGCAAACGCCGTTTATGGCCGATCTGGTGACGCTGGCCGATCCCACCAATCCTTACAGCCTGCTGAATTACATGAAACAGAAGGGGAAAATTTATTCGTTCTATATCCGCGAAGATTTTTTCCTGATGCGTAAAGAGTACAACCAGTACTGTCAGTGGGCGTGCGCACAGCTGAGTAATTTGCGCTGGAATACGCGGGTAGATTACGTGAGCTACGACGATGCCCAGCAGTGCTACCGTATTCGCGCGGTGGATACGGTCAGCGGGCAACAGCAGGAGTGGCTGACGCGTAAACTGGTGCTGGGCACCGGGCCTGCCGCGTGGCTGCCGGAGTGCAGCCGATCGCATCAGTCGCGCTTTACCCATTCCAGCCAGTATCTGGCGGACAAGGCGGAGCTGCAGAAAAAGAGCACCATCACCGTGCTGGGGAGCGGTCAGAGCGCCGCAGAGATCTATTACGACCTGCTGACGGACATCGATCGGTTTGGCTACCAGCTTAACTGGATAACCCGCGCACCGCGCTTCTATCCCCTGGAATACACCAAGCTGACGCTGGAGATGACCTCGCCAGAATGGGTCGACTACTTCCACGCGCTGCCGGGGGAAAAACGTGATGCGCTGAACGCGCGCCACAAAAACCTCTACAAAGGCATCAACAGCACCTTAATCAATGACATCTACGACCTGATGTACGTCAAGCAACTGGATGGCGCGCTGAACGTTAACCTGTTCACCCATTCGGAACTTACCGGCATGCGCTGGTTGCCGAGCGGGGAGTTTGAACTCGCGCTGCATCAGCAGGAGCAGGATTGTGCGTATACGCGCCGCACTCAGGGCCTGGTGATGGCTACGGGTTATCAGTATCGCCCGCCGATGTTTATCGAAGGCATCAGCCAGCGTCTGCGCTGGGATGAGAAGGGCCGTTACGACGTCCAGCGCAATTACAGTATTGACCAGCACAACCAGATCTTCGTGCAGAACGCAGAGCTGCATACGCACGGCTTTGTCACGCCGGATCTCGGCATGGCCTGCTATCGCAACTCGGTGCTCCTGCGTGAACTCACCGGGCGGGAAATTTATCCCGTCGAGCGGCAGATCGCCTTCCAGACCTTCCCGGCCCAATCGGAACATTGATATGTCACAGTCAACGCTTTTCACTGCGGCCCGACCTGCGGGCCAGTTTACCCTCCGTGCCATGCAGCCCGACGACGTGATGCTTATTCACCGCTGGGTCACGCGCGACTACGCCCGTTTCTGGGGCATGCAGGATCACTCACCTGAACAGGTCGCCGAATTCTATCAACAGCTGACGGCAAAAGATCCCCATGCGGCCTTAATCGGCTGTTGCGATGGCGAACCGGCGTTTCTGATCGAATGCTATCGCGCCAGCGAGGATGAGGTCGGCAGGCATTATCCCGCACAGCCAGACGACTACGGCATGCATATTCTGATCGCGCCCGCCGTGAACCCGGTCAGCCAGTTTAGCTGGCAGGTGTTCAGTACGGTCATGGACTACCTGTTCAGCCGCCCCGAGGTCAACCGCGTGGTGGTCGAGCCGGACGTGCGCAATGACAAAATCCATCGCCTGAATAAACGTGCCGGTTTTCGCTATCAGCACCAGATTGATATGGAACATAAAACCGCCTGGCTGGCCTTCTGCCAGCGCGAAGATTATCAACAGGCTCTACTGCAGGATTCACTGATGAATAACACCACACCGCTGTTGAACGGTTCACACCTTACCGGCAATGACTGGCTGCAAGCCAACCGTTTACTGATTCGCAAAGCGATTGCCGAATTCGCGCACGAAAAATTGATCACGCCTGTCGACATGGGCGCTGGCCGTTATCAACTGGCCGTACCGGGGGGCGAATCGGCATACGTTTTTTCCGCACAACGCCGGGCGCTTGACCACTGGGAAATCGATCTGGCGTCGCTGGATAAACAGGAAAACGGCCGCCGTTTACCCTTGGATGCGCTGCAGTTTATTGAGGAGTTTAATGCGCAAATCGGCATTTCTCAGGCGCTGCTGGCGACCTATATGGAGGAGATCAGCAGCACCTTGTGCAGCAGCGTGTTTAAACTGCAGAAGAACAATCCAGACAGCCAGGCGCTGGTAAAGGCGGACTTTCAGACCGTCGAATCCGCGATGACGGAAGGCCATCCCTGCTTTGTCGCCAATAACGGCCGTATCGGTTTTGATGCGCGCGATTATCTGGCTTATGCCCCCGAAGCCGCCACGCCGGTAAATCTGATCTGGGTGGCTGTGCATCGCCGTAATGCCCACTTCTCCAGCATCAGCGAGCTGAGCTATGAGCGCCTGCTGCAGGAAGAGTTAGGACAGCCTGTGCTTGACCAGTTCGCCGCTCAGCTGGCGAGCCAGGGTGTCGTCACGGACGACTATATCCTGATGCCGGTCCATCCCTGGCAGTGGCAGAATAAACTGTTGACGGTGTTTGCCGCGGATATTGCCAGCCAGGACATTATTTATCTGGGGATCGGGGACGATGGCTATCAGGCGCAGCAGTCGATTCGCACCTTTTTCAACCGCAGTCAGCCGGGTAAACGCTATGTGAAAACGGCGCTGTCGGTGCTGAACATGGGCTTTATGCGCGGCCTTTCTCCTTACTATATGGCGACCACGCCCGCGATTAATGAATGGCTGGAAAGGCTGGTGGCAAAGGATGACTGGCTCCAGCGCTGTGATTTCCGCATCCTGCGCGAAGTGGCCGCTGTGGGCTATCACAACCGACACTACGAACGCGCCATTCAAGGCGACTCCGCTTACAAGAAAATGTTTGCGGCCCTGTGGCGCGATAATCCGGTCACTGATCTGCAGCCCAACCAGCGTTTAATGACCATGGCCGCGTTGCTGCATGTCGATCACCATCAGCAGCCGTTACTGCCCGCGCTGATCGCCGATTCCGGCCTGCCTGCGGAACAGTGGATTAGTCGTTACCTGAACTGTTACCTCAGCCCGCTGCTGCACTGCTTCTATCAACACGATCTGGTGTTTATGCCTCATGGCGAAAACCTGATCCTGCTGCTGGAAAACAATGTGCCGGTCAGCGCCTATATGAAGGACATTGGGGAGGAGATCGCGGTGATGAATCCGGATGCCGTTCTGCCTGAAAAGGTGCAGCGACTGGCGGTGGACGTGCCTGAGCACCTTAAACTGCTGTCGATCTTTACCGACGTCTTCGACTGCATCTTCCGCTTTATCAGCGCGATTTTGCATCAGTCGAATACGCTGTCGGAAAGCCAGTTCTGGCAGTTGGTGGCGCAGTGCGTGAAGGACTATCAGCAGGCGCACCCGCAGCTTGCCAGCAAGTTCGCCCGTTACGACATGTTTGCGCCCGAATTTACCCGCTCCTGCCTGAATCGCCTGCAACTGGCGAATAACCAGCAGATGATTAACCTGTCCGATCCCGCAGAAAACCTCAAGTTTGCCGGCACGCTGGTTAACCCAATTGCCACATGGCGCTAGCCCGTTAGCGGTGTCAGCACGTCGGACAGTATCAGCGCGGTCGCTCAGGCGGCCGCGTTTTTTTATCTTGTTTTGGAAAGTATTCACGATGGCTCTTTTTCAACCTGTCTCGCGCCTCACGCGTCGACATTTACTGTTTCCCTTATCACTGGTGTTATTTGAATTTGCTACCTATCTGGCGCACGACATGATTCAGCCGGGCATGTTGCGGGTGACGCAGGCGTTTCATGTCGGCCCGGAGTGGGTGTCCACGTCACTGACCGCTTACCTGATGGGCGGCATGGTGTTGCAGTGGCTGTTGGGGCCGCTGTCGGACAAACTGGGACGCCGCCCGGTCTTGCTGGCGGGCGTCGCGTTTTTCATGCTGACCTGTCTGGCGACCCACTGGGTACAGAGCATGGGGCAGTTTATCTTGCTGCGCTTTCTTCAGGGCATCAGCCTGTGTTTCATCGGCGCGGTCGGTTATGCCGCTATTCAGGAAGCGTTTGACGACGCACTCAGCGTAAAGATGATGGCGCTGATGGCTAACGTGGCCCTGCTGGCACCGCTGGCCGGGCCGCTGGCGGGCACGGCGTTCCTTGCCGTCGCAGACTGGCGCACGCTGTTTCTGTTTTTTGCTGCGCTGTCTGCCCTGGCGCTGACGGGGTTGTGGTTTTCGATGCCGGAAACGGCGGGCGACAGAAACACCTCTGTGTCGCTGACGTCGCTGGCAGCGGGCTATTACGCGTTGTTAAAAGAGCGGCAGGTGATACGCGGTTCGCTGGCCATTGGCCTGGTCACCATTCCCTGTCTGGGCTGGGTCGCCCTTTCTCCGGTGATCCTGATCCATGATCTGGGGCTGAGCCGAATGGAATATGCGCTGCTCCAGTTGCCGGTCTTTGTGGCGATGATTGCCGGAAATCTGACGCTGGGTCGGCTTGCCAGCCGTCTGCCGGTTGAGCAGCCGCTGCGGCTGGGTGCCTGGCCGATTATTACCGGTCTGGCGATAGCCGCTGTCGGCGCGCTTATGGATGCGGGCAGCTATGTATGGCTGACGGCGGGCCTGAGCCTTTACGGCTTCGGCACCGGAATGGTGAATGCCGGGCTGTACCGACTGACGCTCTTTTCCAGCCGGGCAGGGAAGGGCAGCGTGGCGGCGATGCTGGGCATGATCAGTATGGTGGTGTTTGCGCTGGGCATTGAGGCGGTCAAAGTGGCGTATTTCAGTGGCGGGATGGCCTGGTTCAGCCTGGTGAATCTGTTGTGCGGCTTGCTATGGTTGGGACTGGTGCGGTCGTTTCTGCGCGAAAATCAGCGACGACATCGCGTCGTCGCAGTATAGGGTGAGACAGGCGGCAGGGTTTGCCGCCTGTTCGGTAGCGATCAGAAATCGTAGCCGACAGTGGCAACGACGGTCCGTTCCGCGCCCCAGTAGCAGAAACCGGTGCCGTAGCAGGCGGACACATAGTCGCGGTCGGTCAGGTTATTGGCGTTAACCTGCACAAAAGCCCCTTTCAGACTGCTGTTCCAGGCGCCTAAATCGGCACGTACCGAGGCATCAAACAGCGTGGCAGACGGCAGACGGGTGGTATTTTCATTGTCTGCCCACTGCCGACCAATGTAACGCACGCCTGCACCGATGCTGATCCCGGCGTCAAACTGGTATTTCGCCCACGCGGAAGCCATCGAATCAGGCGTGACGTAAGGCGTATGACCGTTATTACCGTCGATGGAATCTTTAAAGCGCACGTGGTTGAGCGTAAAGCTCGCCAGCGTGCTCAGTCGCGGGGTTAACTGATTATGTGCTTCCAGCTCAAGCCCCTGCGAGTGCACTTTCCCGGCCGGTTCATAATAGGACCCCACCACCACACGATTGCCGACGTCATTTTGGGTCAGATCGTAGATAGCCGCCGAGTAGAGATCGGACGTGCCCACCGGCTGGTATTTAATGCCGGTTTCGTACTGTTCCGAGGTCGTGGGTTTCAGCAGATTGCCATCCTGTCCGGAAAGGGACTGCGGCGTAATGGCCTGGCTGTAGCTGACGTACGGAGAGATACCGTTATCGAATGCATACAGCAGCGCCGCGCGACCGCTCACGTGATCGTCCTGACGACGATACTGCGTATCGCTGCTGTACTGTCTGTTTTCAGAGACGATCCGATCGTAGCGGCCGGAAAGATCCAGATGCCACTTGTCCCATTTCATCTCATCCTGCAGGTACATACCGGTTTGATAGTAACGGCGCTGCGAGTTCTGGAACACGTAAGCCGGATTCGGTCCCACGGCCTGGCCTGTCAGCGCATTGAGCTGGCTGGCTAAACCACTGGCATCCCGCAAATCGTTGGTGTACTGATGATATTCCGCGCCCAGCACCACCTTATGATCCACCGGGCCCGTATCAAAATCGGCTTCCAGTTGATTATCGATCGCGTACGCCTGCAGTGAGGAACGTGAACCGGAGTAGTAGCGGTTGAGCAGTTCAGACTGAGGGGAATCCCAGCCAGCCTGATAAACCTGATCCAAATCCACATTGGAATGGGAGTAGCTGGCGTTGGAACGGAAGGCCCAGGTTTCGTTAAAGCGGTGAGCGAACTCCGCGCTGTAAATTTGCTCACGACGTTTGAACTGATCCAGCGTGCTGTCGCCGTCATAAAAACCGGTGCTGAGCTTACGTCCGTTATGCTCGGTGATGCTGCCGTCACCCGGCACGGCGCTGTGGTAGCCACCGGAAGGATCTTTTTGCAGATAGGCGCGTAACAGCAGTGAGGTATCCTCATCAGGCTGCCACAGCAGCGAGGGTGAAATCGCATATTTTTCTTCGCGGGTATGATCGTACTGCGTATCACTGTTGCGCGTGATGCCGGTCAGACGAAAAGCCCACTGATCGTTAATCGCATTGGTGTAATCAAATGCGGCGCTGTTGGTGTTGTGAGTGCCGGTGGACAGGCGGAAGTGACCGGCGGGGGCATACTGCGGACGCTTAGACGTCTCCATGACTAAGCCACCCGGAACGGTCTGGCCGTACAGGGCGGAAGAAGGCCCTTTGATCACATCAATGCGTTCGAGGAACCAGGGATCAACCTGCAGCACGTTGTAGCTGCCGGGATCGCTCATCAGGCGCAGGCCGTCGAGGAAAATATTATCCACATCGCCGCCGTGGAAACCGCGCAGCGACACCGTATCGTAGCGGGTGGCCGCGCCGGCGAAGTTCGTAAAGGCGCCCGCGGTATAGTTCAGCGCCTGATTCACATCCATTGCGCCCTGATCGTCCATCTGCTGGCGCGTCACCACCGACACCGACTGACCGGTGGTGATCAGCGGGCGATCGGTCTTGGTCGCGCCTTTGCTGACGGTCGCCGTATAGCCTTCTGTTGGGGTTGTCGACGTTTCTTCAGGCTTTGCCGTCACCACCAGCGTGTTGGCGGCAAACGTGACTGCCGGTGTGGCAATGGCGATGGAACACAGCAACGCTAACCGTTTCGGGCCGAAAGGCATTCTCATTGTTTATCCCTTACAAAAGGTAAATACCCTGCTCCTGTCAGAGGAAAGGAGCGTAAATTTTGATTACGATCAGATAATGCGCATTGAATGCAAATGAGAATTATTGCCTTTACTGTTAATCATTACAAGACATGTTCACCGTTATGGCTGAAGAAATTGCAGGCAGAAGGAAAACGGCGTGGATGGCGGGTGGGCTCAGGTCGATTTCAGCGGGGGAAAATGGCGGCTCGTGCGGCACTCGCCAGGTAAACAAGATGGGCAGGTCAGCAAGCGTTTCTGACCTGCTACGTGGCTGTCACCTCAGATCGCGACCAGGCTCCGCACGTTATCCGTTTCCATATCGTCACCCCGACCGCGTTGAATAATTTCGCCGCGCGACATGACCAGGTAGCTGTCGGCTAACTCAGCGGCAAAATCATAGAATTGTTCGACCAGCAGAATCGCCATATCGCCGCGTTGCGCCAACTGACGGATCACCATGCCAATCTCTTTGATCACCGACGGCTGAATCCCTTCGGTGGGCTCGTCGAGGATCAGCAACTGCGGACGGCTTGCCAGCGCGCGTCCAATGGCCAGCTGTTGCTGTTGTCCCCCCGACAGGTCGCCGCCACGACGTGACTTCATGTCGAACAGCACGGGGAAAAGCTGATAAATCTCATCAGGAACCTGTTTCGCCCTGGCAGCGGGAAAGCGTGACAGCCCCATCAGCAGATTCTCCTCGACCGTCAGACGCGGAAAAATTTCGCGTCCTTGTGGGACGTAAGCGATGCCGGACTGCACGCGCTGATAAGGCTTTCGCGCGCCAATCGACTTGTCCTGCCAGCGTACCTCACCCGATTTGGCCGGAATCAACCCCATCAGGCATTTCAACAGGGTGGTTTTTCCCACGCCGTTGCGGCCCAGCAGGCAGGTGATCTCACCGGTCTTAACCTCAAAGGACAGGCCACGTAGAATATGGCTGCCGCCGTAATATTGATGCAGTTCCGATACCTGTAACATTTAGCGCCCCAAATAAACGTCGATGACCTGCTCATTGGCCTGAACGTCGCGCAGCGACCCTTCCGCCAGCACCTTGCCTTGATGCAAAACCGTCACGTGGTCGGCAATGGTTTCCACAAAGCCCATATCGTGCTCAACCACCATCAGTGAGTGTTTCCCTGCCAGACCGCGGAACAGCTCGGCGGTATAGTCGGTTTCCGCATCGGTCATGCCCGCGGCGGGCTCATCCAGCAGAAGCAGGTGCGGTTCCTGTACCAGCAGCATGCCGATCTCCAGAAACTGTTTTTGCCCGTGTGACAACAAGCCCGCCTGGCGCTGGCGCGAACCGGTGAGCCGCAGCAGGAGCAGGACCTCGTCAATGCGATCCCGCTGCTCGCTGTTAAGCCGTGCACGCAGACTGGCCCAGACAGTTTTGCTGGTTTTCAGGGCAAGCTCCAGATTTTCAAACACCGTCAGGGCTTCAAACACCGTGGGCTTCTGAAACTTGCGCCCGATACCACGGCGGGCAATTTCCACAGGTGACTGTGCCGTGAGATCGTGATCCTGATCGTAAATGACCCGGCCCTTATCTGGCCGTGTTTTGCCGGTAATCACGTCCATCAGCGTGGTTTTCCCTGCCCCGTTGGGACCAATCACGCAGCGCAGTTCGCCAACGCCGATCGCTAAGGAAAGATCGGTCAGCGCGCGAAAGCCATCAAAGGAGACGGTGACCTGTTCCAGTTGCAACACCGGATCGCGCTGAACACGATGGCGATCCGAAGGAAACGATTGGGTAAACGGGTGCTCAGTCATGTTTTCTCCGACGCAGCAGGCCAATCACACCACGCGGCAGAAACAGCGTGACCAGGATAAACATCATTCCCAGGAAGAACAGCCAGTATTCTGGAAAGGCGACGGTGAAAACGCTTTTCGCGCCGTTAACAATTGCGGCGCCAAGCAGTGGGCCAATTAACGTGCCACGCCCGCCCAGTGCGACCCAGATGGCGGCTTCGATGGAGTTGGTCGGGGACATTTCACCGGGATTGATAATGCCGACCTGCGGCACATAGAGCGCGCCCGCCACACCGCACAACACGGCGGACAGCGTCCAGACAAACAGCTTAAAGCCGCGCGGATCGTAACCGCAGAACATCAGACGGTTTTCCGCGTCGCGAACCGCAGTCAGCACCCGACCAAATTTACTGCGAGCCAGGGCAAAACCCAGGCCCAAACTGGCTAACAGCAGCATAACGGTGGCGATAAACAGCCCGATGCGCGTGCCGGTGGCGGTGACGTTAAAGCCGAGCAGGGTGGTGAAACCGGTAAAGCCGTTGTTGCCACCAAAGCCGGTCTCGTTGCGGAAAAACAACAGCATACCGGCATAGGTCAGCGCCTGGGTCATGATCGAGAAATAAACCCCTTTGATTTTCGAGCGGAAGGCGAAAAAACCAAACACCAGCGCCAGCAGGCCGGGCACCAGCACAATCAGGCACAGCGCCCAGGCAAAATGCTGGGTGCCCGCCCAAAACCACGGCAGGCGATCCCAGGAGAGAAAGGCCATAAAGGCCGGTACGCCGTCGCCCGCCGCCTGACGCATCAGGTACATGCCCATCGCATAACCGCCCAGCGCAAAAAACAGACCGTGCCCCAGAGAGAGTAAACCGGCATAGCCCCAGACCAGATCCAGCGCCACCGCGACGACGGCATAGCACAGGATTTTCCCCACCAGCGTTAAGGTATAGGTTGATATCGCCAGCGGATGGGCGGCAGGCAGCAGCGCCAGAAACGGCATCATCAGTAGCATCAGCGTAACCAGTGCGCCAATACACAGCGTCAGGCGCGGGGCCTGGCGAGTCAGACGTAAGGTGATCGGTTGCGTCATTAGTCAGTCACCCTTCCTTTCACCGCAAACAGTCCTTGCGGACGTTTTTGAATAAACAGCACGATCATGACCAGAATCAGGATCTTCCCCAGCACCGCGCCGATTTGCGGCTCCAGCACTTTATTGAGAATGCCCAGCCCCAGCGCCGCCACGACGGTTCCGGCCAGTTGACCGACCCCGCCGAGCACCACCACCAGGAAGGAGTCAATAATGTAGCCCTGGCCGAGTTCCGGGCCGACATTACCCAACTGGGACAGGGCCACGCCGCCCAGCCCGGCAATGCCGGAGCCCAGGCCAAAAGCCAGCATGTCCACGCGTCCCGTCGGTACGCCGCAGCAGTCGGCCATGGCCCGATTTTGTGTTACCGCGCGCACGTTCATTCCCAGGCGCGTGCGGTTCAGCAGCAGCCAGGTCAGCATCAGCACAAACACCACGAACAGAATGACCGCGATGCGGTTCCAGGGCAGGACCAGGTTAGGCAGCACTTGCAAACCGCCAGACAGCCAGGTGGGGTTAGCGACCTCGAGGTTCTGCGCGCCAAACAGCATTCGCACCAGCTGAATCAGCATCAGGCTGATGCCCCAGGTGGCGAGCAGCGTTTCCAGCGGGCGGCCATAAAGATGGCGGATAATGGTGCGTTCCAGCGCCATACCGATAGCGGCGGTCATCAAAAAGGCCACCGGCAGCGCCAGCAGCGGATACCAGTCGATGTAGTGCGGCGCGAACTGCTGAAACAGGTTTTGCACCATCCAGGTGGCGTAGGCACCCAGCATCAACATTTCCCCGTGCGCCATATTGATCACCCCCAGCAGACCGTAGGTGATTGCCAGACCCAGCGCGGCAAGCAGCAGTATCGAACCCAGCGATAAGCCGCTAAACGCCTGACCCAGCAGATCGCCCCACATCAGGCGACTTTTGATCTGTTTCAGGCTGTCTGCCGCCGCTTCACGGACGGTTTCATCGGGTTCCGCTGTGGGCTGCGTCAGCCGTTGCAGGCTGGCCTGGGTATTGGGATCGCTGGACTCGCCCAATAGTTTTACCGCCCGCAGCCGAACCATGGGCTGAGAGCTGGTCAGTTGCAGGTTGGCTGCTGTCATTGCCAGCGCAGCGTGCACTCGCGCATCCTTTTCGACGCTCAGGCGCTGCGTAATCAGCGGAAGCAGATCGCTGGCCGCATCATTTTGTAACTGCTGAGCTGCGCTCAGGCGCACGCTGGCATCATTGCTCACCAGTTGATGGGCGGCGAGGGCACTGGCAACCAGCACGCGCAGCCGGTTGTTCATAAACAGTTTTTTCACTTCACCCGTCGGCTGCAGGGCGGCATCCAGCGGCAGCAACCTGCTATCGGTTTTACTGAAGGGATGGCGATCCTGATCCGTGACCACGGTTTCGGCTTTCAGCGCCTGAAGCAGCGGTAGGCGACTGGCATCCGGCGCAGCCGCCCACTGTTGCAGCAATGCCGCCTGCTGGGTTCGGCTGGCCGCAGCGTAGTCGGCTGCCGGTCCGGCGCTGGCAAACAGCGGCAGGAGCAGCAAAAAACTAAAGAAACACAGGCGAAGCGTCATGAGTGAGCCTCATTGAATAAGCGAGCATGGAAAGTCCTTTTTGCCGCCCTTATTCCGGGACAAGGGCGGCACCTGTTTTACTGGGATGTTTTCACAGGGTGGTCGGGTTTTTTGTCATTACCGGGGATATACGGGCTCCAGGGTTGGGCGCGTACCGGTTTGTCGGTCTGCCAGACCACGTTGAACTGACCGTTCTCTTCCACTTCGCCAATCATCACGGGTTTATGCAGATGGTGGTTGGTCTGGTCCATCGTCAGGGTAAAGCCATCCGGCGCTTTGAAGGTCTGACCGGCCATGGCGGCACGCACCTTATCTACATCGGTGGTGCCCGCTTTTTCTACCGCCTGCGCCCACATGTGAATGCCAACGTAGGTGGCTTCCATCGGATCGTTGGTGACAACGCTGCTGGCGTTGGGCAGGTTATGGGCTTTGGCATAAGCACGATAATCGGCGACGAATTTAGCGTTGGTGGGGTTATCCAGCGACTCAAAGTAGTTCCATGCGGCGAGCTGACCGACTAAAGGTTTAGTATCAATCCCCCGGAGTTCTTCTTCGCCCACAGAGAACGCCACTACCGGAATCTCGGTGGCTTTGATGCCCTGATTAGCCAGCTCTTTATAGAACGGCACGTTGGAGTCGCCATTGATGGTGGAGACCACCGCCGTTTTCCCGCCAGCGGCAAACTTTTTGATATTCGACACGATGGTCTGGTAATCGCTGTAGCCAAACGGCGTGTAGACCTCTTCGATGTCTTTATCCTGTACGCCCTTGGCATGCAGGAAGGCGCGCAAAATCTTATTGGTGGTGCGGGGATAAACATAATCTGTTCCCAGCAGGAAGAAGCGTTTGGCACTGCCGCCATCTTCGCTCATCAGGTATTCCACTGCAGGAATGGCCTGCTGGTTAGGCGCTGCCCCGGTATAGAAAACGTTGGGGGACATCTCTTCGCCTTCATATTGCACCGGGTAGAAGAGCAGGCCGTTGAGTTCTTCAAAGACGGGCAGCACGGATTTTCGCGATACCGATGTCCAGCAGCCGAAAACGACGGCCGCTTTATCCTGGGTCATTAGCTGACGCGCTTTTTCTGCAAACAGCGGCCAGTTTGATGCCGGGTCCACCACCACCGGTTCGAGCTTTTTACCCAGCACGCCGCCTTTTGCATTGATTTCATCAATGGTCATCAGGGCGACATCTTTCAGCGGCGTTTCAGAAATCGCCATGGTGCCGGAAAGCGAGTGCATAATGCCCACTTTAATCGTGTCAGCCGCCTGAGCACTCCATGAGAATCCCATACCTGCGACGGTAGCGGAGAGCGCAAAAGCCTTAAGCAATGAACGTCTTTTCATCAATGTTAAACCCCTGGTTAGATGGATACGTTATTCGATGGGTTGGAGCCTGGCCTGCTGTAACATATGGATTGTGATTTTTCTGACCTCTGCCTTACTGGCGGCAATGTGCCCACTCAACATCTGCTGGGCTTCACCGGTTTGCTGCAATAAAATGGCCTGTAAAATTTGCGCGTGCTCGCGATACGTCGCCGCGATCCGGTCTTCGCGGGTAAAATCGAGACGTCGGATAATGCGGATCTTCTCGGTCAGTTCGGCGTGGATACGTGCGATTTCACTGTTGCCAGCGGCGGCAACCAGCGTCATATGAAAGGCTTCATCGTGCTGGGACACCTTCTTGCCCTCATCCAGACGGGCGGCCTCACACCAGAACTGATAAAGCTCGCGCAGCCGGGCGGCGCACTGCGCCGAGGGCAGCTCACACAGGCGCTTCACGGCTTCGCACTCCAGCACCGTTCGCAGGTCGTACAGCTCCTCGAAATAGGCGAAATCAAAGGTTTTTACCTGCCATCCGCTGCGAAACCAGACGTCGACATAACCTTCACGCTCCAGCCAGAACAGCGCCTGGCGCACCGGCGTACGGCTGACCGCCATACGTTCAGCGATTTCACTTTCGCTGAAGCGGTCACCGGGCATCAGGCGAAATTCAAAAATGTCGTTTTTCAGTGTCTGATAAACGCGTTCCGCCAGCGCTTCCGGGCGACCTTTATGACGAGGGGATCGGGTTGTCATCGGCTCTCCTTATTCCAGCCACAGCAGCGAATCGCCGGGATTGACGGCGCGGCCTGCCTGACAGTCGACGCGTTTCACCCGACCCGCCGTCGGGGCGACAATTGCCAGCTCCATTTTCATCGCTTCAACAATCACCAGCGTTTGACCGGCGCTGACGTCGTCACCGGGCTGCACCAGGACTTTCCAGATGTTGCCGTTCATATCCGCCTGTACGGACAGGGCACTGTCGTCCTCCACGGCGGCATCCGGTGCAGTATCAGAAGGGGACGCGACCTCCTGTTCCTCCTGCGACCACAGCGTGACCTCCTGGTCGAAAGCCGCAGCCTGGCGTTGGCGGAAATCCGCGATATCTTCAGCGTTATCTGTCAGAAACTGCTGGTGGGCGGCAAAATCAAATTCGGTTTCTTCGATACGAAGCGTGGCGCGACCTTCGCGGAAATCGTCACGCAGCTGCGTTAACGCCTCTTCCGTCACCGGATAGAAGCGCACCTGATCGAAGAAGCGCAGCAGCCACGGCTCACCGGCGCTGAACTGCGGGTTTTTCAGGAAGGTGTTCCAGATGGGTAAGGTGCGACCGACCAGTTGGTAGCCGCCGGGCGAGTCCATGCCATAAATGCACATATACATACCGCCGATGCCGACGGTGCCTTCTGCCGTAAAGGTACGGGCTGGGCTGTACTTGGAACTCAGCAGGCGATGGCGCGGATCGACAGGCACGGCGCAGGGCGCGCCGAGATACACATCGCCCAGACCCAGAATCAGGTAACTGGCGTCAAAAAGCGTTTTACGCACCTGTTCGCGGTGGGGTAATCCATTGATACGTTGAATAAAATCGACGTTGTTTGGCAGCCAGGGCGCACTGGCCCGCACGGTTTCTTTATAGCGCTCAACGGCCCCGAGCGTGGCGCTGTCTTCAAATGCCATCGGCAGCCAGACGATGCGTGACGGGACTTTCAGTTGGCTCACATCCCCAAGGAGGGCTTCACGTTCCAGTAACCCGGCCATCAACTGCGACTGGCTCAAGACCAGGCTGTCATAGCGAATTTGTAGCGAGCGCACGCCGGGAGAGAGCTCTTCAATACCGGCAACGGGCCGGTCACGTAGCGCTTCCATTAACAAATGCACGCGCAGGCGCAACGCCAGATCGAGGACGTTATCGCCATATTCAATCAGGATGTACTTATCGCCAGCCTGGCGATAGACCGCCTGTGGAGAGGTCTCCGTGGCCGCAACGGCGGCAAGCAGCGTGCCGGAACCAAAGCGGTTTTCGGCCAGTGAGGGCACGGGAAAGGCTGGCGCAGGCTGGGGGCGCAGTGTGGCAATTGCCTGCCTCTGGGCGTTTTCCAGCGCGGTGGCTTCTTCAACGCTGATGGGGTGAAAACGAATACTGTCGCCGGGTTTGACCTGACCCACTTTCCACAGCTCGGCTTTCGCTATCGTCACCGGGCAGACAAAACCGCCAAGGCTTGGGCCGTCATGGGTCAGAATCACCGGAAAGTCGCCGGTAAAGTTGATCGCGCCAATGGCGTACTCACAGTCATGCACGTTAGACGGATGCAGGCCCGCCTCACCACCGTTGGCGCGTGCCCAACTGGGTTTTGGCCCGACCAGGCGTACGCCAAGACGGTTGGAGTTGTAGTGAACCTGCCAGTCGCTGGCAAAGAAGTCATCGATGGCCGCCTGAGTAAAGAAGTCAGGTGCGCCGTGCGGTCCGTACAGCACGCCAATGCGCCATTCGTTGGTATAATCCGGTATCAGCGCCGGGCTGAGTGCCTGAGGTGCGCTGACTGGCGCTGGCGTGGTACAGGCCGCCAGCAATGGCTGGGAAACCGGTAGCATATCGGCGACCCGCAGCGTCCGCCCCGCGTGCCCGCCAAACTGCCCGAGCGAGAAAGTGGCGCGGCTGCCAAGGTATTCCGGCACATCAAAACCGTTACGAATGGCCAGATAACAGCGACAGCCGCGCTGAGCGCGTCCCAGCGTGAGCGTTTGTCCTGCCCTGACCGTAACAGGCTGCCAGTTAGCGACGGGTTCACCGTCCAGCGTGGCGGCACAGTCAGCGCCGGTCAGGGCAATCGTCGCCGCGCAATGGAAACGCAGCGTCGGGCCTTGTAAGGTAAATTCCAGCCCGGCAGCGGCCTCGTGATTGCCGACGATGCGGTTGGCCAGGCGAAAAGCATAGTCATCCATCGGGCCTGACGGCGGCACACCGATATCCCAGTAGCCAAGGCGACCTGGTACATCCTGCACGGAGCTGAAGGTGCCGGGCTGCAGGACTTCCACCACGGCTGCCGACGGTGTGAAATTATCCAGAAAACGTGTCCAGACCTTGCCAGTGCGAAACGCGTCGGTGGCGACAATCTGTCGCAGGTAGTCAAGATTGGTGGCGATGCCGTGCAACTGGGTGGCATCCAGTGCGGCTTGCAGTTTGGTCAGCGCGGCGTCACGGGTTTCGGCGTGTACGATCAGTTTGGCAATCATCGGATCGTAGTAGCTTGAAACCTCGCTACCGGTGGCGATCCCGCTATCGACGCGCACATCGTCGGGAAAGCTGACGTGGGTTAACACGCCAGGGCTGGGCTGAAAGTTTTTGAGCGGATCTTCGGCGTATAACCGAACTTCAATCGAGGCACCCTGAGGTGCCTGCTGCAGGCGTGGCCAGTCGATCGCGTCATCGGCCGCGACGCGCAACATGCACTCCACCAGGTCAAGACCGGTGACGCATTCGGTGACCGGATGCTCAACCTGCAGGCGAGTGTTCACTTCCAGGAAATAGAAGGCGTCCTGTTGTGCATCGTAAATGTACTCGACGGTTCCCGCGCTGCGGTAATTGACCACCTCGCCCAGCCGCACCGCTGAGGCCAGCAGTGCATCACGGGTTGCGGCGGGTAAACAGGGCGCGGGCGTTTCTTCTACCACTTTTTGGTTGCGGCGTTGCAGTGAGCAGTCGCGCTCACCCAGGGCGACCACGGTACCCTTGCCATCGCCGAAGATCTGCACTTCAACGTGACGGGCATGATCGATGCAGCGTTCAAGAAATACGCCTGCGTCGCTGAAAAACTGTTCGCCAAGCCGACGGACGCTTTCCCAGGCCTGACGCAGCGCATCGGCGTCGGCACAGCGTGTCAGCCCAATCCCACCGCCACCGGCAGTGCTTTTTAACATCACCGGATAACCGATGTTGTCTGCGGCGGCCAGGGCGTCATCCAGTGAGTCGAGCAGCGCCGTACCCGGCGTCATGGGCACTCCGGCGCGCGCTGCCAGCTCACGCGCGCGATGTTTTAGGCCAAACTCACCAATTTGCTGCGCGGTCGGTCCAACAAACACGATACCGGCCTGCTCACAGGCGGCCGCAAACGGCAGACTTTCAGAGAGAAAGCCGTAACCCGGCCAGACAGCCTGCGCCCCGCTTTCCTGCGCGGCGGCCAGAATCTTATCAATGCGCAGATAGCTGTCGCTGGCTTTGTCACCGCCCAGACCGATGGCGATATCGGCATCTTTAACATGTTGCGCGTTGCGGTCGGCATCGGAAAAGACCGCGACGCTTGTGATGCCCAGACGTTTCAGGGTACGGATAGCGCGGCAGGCAATTTCGCCACGGTTGGCAATCAGGACGGTGCTGAACATGATTTATTGACTCTCCAGAGAGGCGAGCCAGTGACGCCAGCCGCCGAATTCGGTGATCTCCAGCGCGTGTGTGAGCGCGGAACCTTCACAAATAAAGCCTTTCACTACGCGACCATCGGCGAGCGTCAGGCTGCCAATGCCTAATGGCGCTGGGATCTCGGCCACGAACTCGCCAAAGCGCGCCAGTGGGATATCCCACAACTCGACGGTGATGGCTGCGCCTTGTTCCGCTCGCATCAGACCGGGTTTTTTGATGGGGCCATCCAACAGGGCAAACAGGCGATACTGCGTGGCGGTCTGCGTCTCTTCTACCCAGACTGCCTGGCGTTGCGTGAGCTGAAAGTTAAGTGGCATGCCGGTCAGGTGCGCGCCCACCACCGCAATGCGAACGTGGTCGCTGGAAAGGGGAAGTGGTGCAGGCGCAGCAGGTTGGGCTCTGCCGGTCGCCCCCAGCGGCAGGGCGATAGCCTGCTGCCAGCGCAGGCCAAACTGCGCCAGGGCGCGGTCGTGCCAGGCGGGCGCAATCAGGGTAATACCTGCCGGCAGGTCATCGTTTCTGAAAGGGGCGGGCAGTGACAGCGCCGCGAGATCGGCCAGATTAGTGAAGTTGGTGTACGTTCCAAAATGTGAGTTATAAAGCACCGGCTCTTGCTGCATCTCCTCCAGGGTGTAAATCGTGGGGGAGGTGGGCACGACGAGCGCATCAAACTGCGCCAGAACCTGCTGGATATGGCGGGTCAAATCGGCGCGCAGGTATTCGGCCTGATAAGCGTCGACCGCGCTGTATTTCAGGCCATTGGAGACAATGCCGTGCACCACCGGGTCCATCTTCTCGGGCTGGGCAAGCATCTCACCCACGGCGGCGGTACGCTCGGCCACCCAGGGGCCGTGGTAAAGCTGTTCAGCGAGTCGGCTGAAAGGCGTAAAATCAATGGGATGCAGCGTTGCGCCGCTCTCCTGTAGTGCGGCCAGCGCCGCATCCCATGCCGCTTCGGCAGCCGCATCATCAAAAAACGGCGGTGAAGCAGGAATGGCGAAATCAGGATGGGTTTTCATGCCGGCGGGGGCCGTGCGTGGGCTAACGCGGGAGTAAGCGTCCTGCGCATCGTATCCACCCGCCAGGCTGGCCACGGTAAAGGCTTCTTCTACCCTCAGTGCAAACACCGAGATCGTGTCATTCAGGCGACAGGCAGGGACGACGCCGCGAGCGGACAGCCAGCCTTTGGTTGGCTTTAGGCCGACAATGTTGTTGAATCCTGCCGGTACCCGGCCTGAACCCGCGGTATCGGTACCCAGTGAGAACGCCACCAGGCCCCGTGCCAGGACCGAGGCAGAGCCGGAACTCGAACCGCCACTGACAAAATCCGGGTCAAAGGTATTACATACCGCGCCGTAGGGTGAACGTGTGCCGACCAGGCCGGTAGCAAACTGGTCGAGGTTAGTTTTTCCCATCACCACCGCGCCCGCCGCTTTGAGTCGCGCCACCACAAATGCATCATCAACAGCGGTATAGCTGAAAGCAGGGCAGGCGGCGGTTGTCGGCCAGCCAGCCACGTCAATGTTGTCTTTCACTGCAAAGGGCACACCAAACAGTGGGAGCGAGTCCGGGTCCTGCTGGTAGCGCGCCAGGAGCGGCTCAGTTTGCGCCATTAACTGGGACGGCGTGGCAAGGTAGATCCAGGCATTATCTTCCGGGTCCAGCTCAGAAAGATGGGCCGCCAGCAGCGTGTGGATCTGCTCAGGGTGCTGCTGAGCGCGTTGCTGCCACTCTTTTAGGGTTAAGCCAAATGTCGAAGCCATGCAGTGAATTCCAACAGGTATACAAGATGGGATTCAACAAAGCAAAGCCTGTGCCAGAATTTTAATTATATGAATCAATAAGATAATTCAGCCATCCATAAGTATATGTGATGATAAAATGCACAGTTGTCGCGCAGGCATTGTGACATCGCGGTGCGTTGAACGTCTGCTAAGGTAAATTTTGTGAAGAACATGGCAAGAGTGGCTTCCCCTGGTTAGCATGAATAACGTCTGGCACGTAGCCAGCGCCCAGCAACAGAGGAGATTTACGTGGAGAAGTGGCGTAACTGGATGATAGGGATCTGCCTGGTCAGCACGGCAGGCAGCGCATGGGCTGATTCGCTTGATCAACAACGGCAACGATATCAACAGATTAAGCAGGCGTGGGACAGTAATCAAATGGCGACAGTCGAACAGCTGTTACCGACGCTGCAGGATTATCCGCTTTACCCGTATTTAGAATATCGTCTGCTGGCACAGGATCTCGATCAGGAAACCAGCCTGGCGGTACAGAATTTCATTCAAAAGTATCCCACGTTACCGCCCGCCCGCTCGCTGAAAACGCGTTTTGTTAACGTACTGGCACATCGTCAGGACTGGCAAGGCGTGCTCAACTTCAGCCCCGATGAACCCACGCCGGTTCAGGCGCGCTGTAACTGGTACTATGCCAAATGGTCAACCGGTCAGCAGCAGGTCGCCTTTGACGGTGCAAAAGCGATTTGGCTGCGTGGTACGGCCCTGCCGAATGACTGTGACAAGTTATTTTCTGTCTGGCAGGCCAGCGGTCAGCTTTCTCCCATCACCATTCTTGAACGTATCCGTCTGGCGATGAAAGCGGGCAATGACAGCCTGGTCAGCTACCTGGCGAAAACGCTGCCCGCCGATTATAAGACGATGTCGGATGCGTTGCTGGCACTGCAGAAAGATCCCCAATCCGTTACAACCTTTGCCAACAGCGTCGGTGCGACCGATTTCACACGGCAGGCCACGATTTTTGCGTTCACCCGCGTCGCGCGTGCCGATATGGAAAATGCCCGTAGCATGATCCCGCAACTGGTGCGGGCGCAAAAAATGGGCCCCGAAGATGAGCAGGCGCTGAAAGAAATTGTGGTCTGGCGCATGATGGGGAGCGATCTGACGTCCGAGCAGGCGCGCTGGCGCGATGCGGTGGTGATGGACAGTGAGTCTACCGCGTTAATAGAGCGGCGGGTGCGCCTGGCGCTCACTGAAAACGATCGCCGTGGTCTGAACACCTGGATTGCTCGTCTGCCGGTTGAGGCAAAAGAGAAAGATGAGTGGCAATACTGGCAGGCCGATCTGCTTTATTCAAAAGATCGCAAAGAAGAAGCGGATGAAATACTGCATAAGCTGATGAAGTCACGCGGTTTTTATCCCATGGTCGCCGCGCAACGTTTGGGCGTGGAATATCCACTCCAGGTGGATGCCGCTCCAAAACCGGACAGTGCAACAATCCAGGGGCCGGAGTTGGCACGTGTGCGTGAGCTGATGTACTGGGGGATGGACAACCTGGCACGCAGCGAATGGGCTAACCTGATTGGCAGCAAAACCCATGTGCAGCAGCAGATGCTGGCGCGTTATGCCAGCGAACAGGACTGGTGGGATCTGAGCGTACAGGCGACGATTACCGCGAAAATGTGGGACAGCCTGAAAGAACGTTTCCCGCTGGCATGGCAGGATCTGTATAAGCAGAACACCCAGGGGAAAACCATTCCGCAAAGTTATGCGATGGCCATTTCCCGTCAGGAAAGTGCGTGGAACCCCAAAGCGCGTTCACCGGTGGGGGCCAGTGGGCTGATGCAGATTATGCCCGCGACAGCGACGCACACCGTGAAGATGTTCAACATACCCGGCTATGTCAATCCGTCTCAGCTGTTCGATCCGCAAACCAATATCCAGATCGGGACGCAGTATCTGGAGTATGTTTACCAGCAGTTTGATAAGAACCGGATTTTCTCGTCCGCGGCATACAACGCCGGGCCGGGCCGGGTACGGACGTGGCAGGGCAGTACCGCAGGGAATCTGAGCGCGGTCGCCTTTATCGAAACCATTCCGTTTTCCGAAACCCGAGGTTACGTGAAGAACGTGCTGGCTTATGATGCCTACTACCGGTATTTCATGGGCCAGCCTGACAAGATCCTGTCAGATGCTGAGTGGAATCGCCGCTACTAGCTGTGTTAAGCTTCCGTACTCTTTAGCGAGTACGGAAGCCTTTCATGAATCAACCCTCTGTGCCATCCAACACTGAACCGGCTGCGGACGCTGACTGGCTGCGTTTTGTTGACCTGATGCAACAGGCTTTTGCGGACCATCACGCGCTGCCGCTGTTGCAACTGATGATGACGCCTGATGAGCGAGAGGCTTTTGGTACACGCTTGCGTATCATTGAATCCTTGCTGAATGGCGATATCAGCCAGCGTGAGTTGAAAAATGAACTGGGCGTGGGAATTGCCACGATAACCCGTGGTTCAAACAGCCTGAAAGAAGCCCCTCCAGAGCTGAAGCGCTGGCTGGAAGCGCAACTTCATCGCCGCTGATTATTGCTGATAGAACGGATGCGTGAGCGGGCAGAGCGCCAGAATCAAGGCCTGGTGGTAGACGCTGGTGCGGCTAAGCAGGCCATTGGTCAAGGTACCGATCGCGCCACCTTTGTGTTTAATGTTTTCGACCCCGGTCAGACGTGCCATCTCTTCGCCCAGTTCGCGACCTTCACGTAATCCGGCCATCACAACCGGCGGCAGGGTAAAACTGGCCGAACGCGACTCGCCACGCTGTTTCTGGTTTTCCACCACCATCCAGGCAAAGGCAGACTCTTCTTCAATACCGGCTTCAATCGCCACCCAGAAGTCGGCTTCCGGGCGAACCTGACGGGCATTCATGACACGCTGACGTGCGCCAGTTCGCGTTTCGTGATTGGTTAATGGCTGTGCGGCAACGCCGCTCTCGACCTCGACCCCTTCAATATGGCAGGATCCCTCGCCGAAAACGTCGTTGAATGCCTGAGCAATTGCACGAATCTTTGCTGGATTAATGGTAGCTGCGACAACATGGTACATAATCAATTGAACCCTCAGGTAATAAAGGCGATTTTGGTCGCAGTATAACGGAAACTAAGCATGCTACAGGTCTATCTTGTTCGTCACGGTGAAACGGTATGGAATGCAGAGCGTCGCATTCAAGGGCACTCCGACAGTCCGCTGACGGAAAAAGGTGAGCAACAAGCCCGTCAGGTCGGTGAACGTATCAAAAACGCAGGTATCACACATATCATTTCCAGCGATTTAGGGCGCACCCGGCGCACCGCTGAAATCATTGCTGATGCCTGTGGATGTGACATTACCTTCGACCCGCGTTTGCGGGAGCTGAATATGGGCGTACTGGAAAAGCGTCTGCTTGACGAACTGAGCGCGGAAGAAGAGCGCTGGCGCGCTTCGCTGGTTAACGGAACCGAGGGTGGCCGTATTCCTCAGGGCGAGTCAATGACGGAGCTGGCGCAACGTATGCAGGCTGCTCTGGATGCCTGTCTTGCGCTGCCAGCAGGTAGCCGTCCATTATTGGTCAGCCACGGTATGGCGCTGGGGGTTCTGGTCAGCACGATTCTGGGGCTGCCGGCTTATGCCGAGCGTCGTCTTCGCCTGCGCAACTGTTCGATCTCACGCGTCGATCATCAGCAGAGCGCGTGGCTGGCGCAGGGTTGGGTCGTGGAGACCGCGGGTGATATCACCCACCTCGACGCGCCTGCGATGGACGAGCTTCAGCGTTAATCGGTTATGCCGTCATGATGACGGCATAACCGCAAGCGTTTAACGGCGAATCGGAATCAGATATTCACAGTGAATCTCTGTTGGCGGCTCGCTGCGCTTTTTGCCGCCATGGGTAATAAAGCGTTCAATATCCTGCCCCATACGGCGCGTCAGGCCCAGCGTTGGCATACAGGTTCCGTACAGCAACAGAATAAATTCCTGCAGTTCCACGCGCGGGCCATTGTAGTTGAACTGAACGTAATCCCCCGCTTCAAGAATCACCTTCTGCCCTGAATACATCGTGGTTGCGCTGTCGGCAGGAACGGCCGTGGTGTACAGAATCTCCTGCTCATCATCCTTTTCATGACTGGCACGGACCTGGTGCAACCCATAAAGCACGGGCGGAACCGTATCCGTTTCCAGCAGAAACTGTTTCCAGAAATGAACACGCATCTCATCACGGTAGCTGGAGATTTGTTCCAGGGTACAGGTATAACTCTGTGTCTGTCCCACCAGCACGGTTTCCGGAAGCGTCACGAACTGCGGTTCCGGCTGCTGTTCATTCCCTAACCGAATCGGCGGGCGGATACCAAAGGAGTTCCATTCTGACGAACGGCGATACCATGCAGGTGTTTGATTAAACTGCTTTTTAAAGGCTCGCGTAAAGGTTTGTTGTGAATCAAAACGATACTGCAGAGCAATATCGAGAATCGGGCGGCTGGTCAGGCGAAGTGCTACCGCTGCTTTGGAAAGACGTCGTGCCCGGATGTAAGCGCCAATGGCGTGTCCGGTAACGTCTTTAAACATCCGTTGTAGATGCCATTTAGAATAACCCGCTTTAATGGAAACATTATCCAGTGAAAGTGGTTGATCCAAATGGCTCTCCAGCCAGGCAAGCAAATCGCGAATGATACCGGCTTGGTCCATAAAACATCCTCATACTCTGGTGGCGCAGCTAAATGAAGTCGACGAATAATAGCACTTATTGCTTAAAAGACATGTTCGGTTTTGACAGGGATTGTTGTGCTATCTACGCGGGAATTTCTACCCTTTTTACGTTGGTGATTGCATCAATTAACAGTACATTACATGCTCATCTATTACATTTGCAATGGTAACTCAATGACAACACTTCGTCTTGTAATCCTCACCTTCGCAGGTTTACTGTTTTCCGGTCCGCTGCTGGCTGAAGAGATTGGCTCCGTCAACACCGTGTTTAAGATATTTGGACCTGATCATAAAATTGTGGTGGAGGCGTTTGACGATCCTGACGTAAAAAATGTCACTTGCTACATTAGCCGGGCTAAAACAGGCGGCATTAAGGGCGGGCTGGGATTAGCGGAGGATACATCTGACGCGGCCATTTCGTGCCAGCAAATTGGGCCGATTGAACTGAGTGAAAAAATTGCCAAAGGTAAAGCAGAAGGGGACGTGGTGTTCCGCCAGCGGACGTCGCTGATCTTTAAGAAACTGCAGGTTGTGCGTTTCTTTGACAGCAAGCGTAACGCATTAGTCTATCTGGCGTACTCAGACAAAGTGGTGGATGGCTCACCCAAAAATGCGTTGAGCGCCGTACCGATTATGCCGTGGCATTAAGGCCAGGACATAAAAAACGCCCGTGAGGGCGTTTAAAAAACGACAGATTAATCCTGCAGGTCGCCGCAGAAACGATAGCCTTCACCATGAATGGTGGCGATGATTTCCGGGGTATCTGGCGTGGATTCAAAATGTTTGCGGATACGACGGATCGTCACGTCAACGGTACGATCGTGTGGCTTGAGGTCGCGTCCGGTCATCTTCTTCAGCAAATCAGCACGTGTCTGAATCTTGCCCGGATTTTCGCAGAAGTGCAGCATCGCACGGAACTCACTGCGCGGCAGTTTGTACTGCTCACCGTTGGGATTGATCAGCGATCGGCTGTTGATGTCCAGCTCCCAGCCGTTGAACTTGTAGCTTTCAACCTGGCGGCGCTCTTCATTAGGCAAAGGCAAATTCATGGTGCGCAACAGCAGGTTACGGGCACGAATAGTTAATTCACGTGGGTTGAACGGTTTGGTGATGTAGTCATCTGCACCAATTTCCAGCCCAAGGATCTTATCGACTTCATTATCGCGTCCGGTCAGGAACATCAATGCCACATTAGCTTGCTCACGCAGTTCACGCGCCAGTAACAGGCCATTTTTGCCTGGCAGGTTGATGTCCATGATAACCAGATTGACATCATTGTCGGTCAACACCTGATGCATTTCTGCACCGTCGGTGGCTTCATATACGACATAACCTTCCGCCTCAAAAATACTTTTGAGGGTATTACGCGTGACCAGTTCGTCTTCAACGATGAGAATGTGCGGGGTCTGCATGTTTAGCTACCTAATTTTGCCAACTAAATTGAAAACAGGGCGTACAGCGGTTAGGTGCTCTCCAGTGCGGAGAACGGCAAGCTTTGCTGAACCGTTGTACGAAAGTAAATTTTGATAAGCTTTTATCAAGGTCAACAACAGTGTTAGCTCAGCCAGCCGGGATAAAGATTCCATGCCCTGCGGAATAAATAATTTGAAACATATACTAACTGTATTAACAGCAACCTAACAGCAATAACAACAACTGGTAAGCATAAAAACAACGCTTCGTTGACTTATATCAAATGCAATTGTAGCACGTTAACATTTCTGTGAAAAACATCTCAAAAAATAGCGTGCTGGCTGACATAAAGCATCATCTTTGTGCCGGTGAGACGGGGTTGTCACAAAATATGATGTTAGGAACTTACTATTACAGTGGACTGAAATGAAAGGCTTTTATTTGGACTATTCTGATAATGTGCACTTTATGATAAAAACACACTCTCCGGCCTTTTTTAACGTGTTTTAACATGTATTTCAGGGTCTTAACCTGACTGCCTATATCCCTTAATAATAAGGGGCCATGTTACACTACTGGCGTACACATTAACTGATGGAACAATCATGCTTTTTCCTCTTATCCTCGTTTCACCTGCCCGGGCCGAAAATATCGGTGCGGCTGCCCGCGCCATGAAAACCATGGGATTCAGCGAATTGCGGATTGTTGCCAGCGATGCATGGCAGGACCCGGCAGCACGGCGCGTGGCACATGGTGCGGGAGACATTCTGGATAGGGTAAAAACCTTTGAGACACTGACCGACGCGCTGGCGGATATCGATTTTTCCGTCGCCACCACTGCGCGAAGCCGGGCCCGGTTCCGCTATTATGCGACGCCACAACAGGTTGAGGCCCAGTTGCTTGAGAAACGGCAGTGGGTGAACAGCATGGCGTTGGTGTTTGGCCGTGAAGACAGCGGCCTGACCAACGAAGAGCTTGAACAGGTCGACCTGCTCACCGGTATTCCGATGGCAAATGACTATCCCTCACTGAACCTGGGGCAGGCGGTCATGGTTTACTGCTACCAGCTGTCGGCGCTCAACCAGGTGGCCGCGCCGGTGGCACCGTCTGCCGATGCACAACAGCTCCATGCGCTGCGCCAGCGGTTTGAACAGCTACTGTTGCAGTTAGAGGTCAGTGACGACAGCAAAATGTCAGACTGGATTAACCAGCGCATTGGCCTGCTGGAGCAGCGCGACAGTGCCATGCTGCATCGTTTACTGCATGACGTGGAAAAAAAGCTGGCAGATAAATCCTCGGGTTAAACCTGACTATCTAGTGACAGATGTTAATGAAGCGCGGTATGCCAAACGATTCGCCAGGTTTTTTTTGTTTAACAGGATGCTAAACATTGTGGTTTATATTTGCGCAAAGGATAAAACCGTTGACTTGATGTGCGCTTTGCTTTACTTCTTGACGCAGACGGACAATCAATGACAGACAGAAAAAAATAAATCTGAATGCGTAATCACAGCCTGAACACCACAATTATTACCACCACCATTACCATTACCATCGGTAAAGGGGCGGGCTGACGCATCCAGGAAAAACAGAAAAGAAGCCCGCACCTCACGAGTGCGGGTTTTTTTTTGACTCAAAATCAGGAGAGTTGACATCATGCGAGTGCTGAAATTCGGTGGGACCTCGGTTGCGAATGCAGAACGTTTTCTGCGCGTGGCCGATATTCTGGAAAGTAATGCGCAACAAGGACAGGTTGCCACCGTGCTTTCTGCGCCTGCTAAGATCACCAACCATCTGGTCGCGATGATTGAAAAAACCATCAGCGGCCAGGATGCGCTGCCGAATATCAGTGACGCTACGCGCATCTTTGCTGAACTGTTGCAGGGCCTGGCCGAGGCTCAACCCGGTTTTGACTATGACGGACTCAAAAGCCGCGTGGACAGCGAGTTTGCCCAACTCAAGCAGGTGCTGCACGGTATCAGCCTGTTGGGACAGTGCCCGGACAGCGTCAATGCCGCCATTATTTGTCGTGGTGAGAAGCTCTCTATCGCCATTATGGAAAAGCTGCTTGAGGCGCGAGGCTATGGCGTCAGCGTTATCGATCCGGTCGAGAAACTCTTAGCCATTGGCCACTATCTTGAGTCGACTGTCGATATCACCGAATCAACCCGCCGCATTGAAGCCAGTAAAATTCCCGCAGAAAATATGATCCTGATGGCCGGTTTTACCGCCGGGAACGAGCGGGGTGAGCTGGTCGTGCTGGGACGTAACGGTTCTGACTACTCGGCGGCGGTGCTGGCTGCCTGCCTGCGCGCCGATTGCTGTGAGATCTGGACCGATGTGGACGGGGTTTATACTTGCGATCCGCGCCAGGTGCCGGATGCTCGCCTGCTTAAATCCATGTCTTATCAGGAAGCCATGGAGCTGTCCTATTTCGGGGCTAAAGTCCTGCATCCACGCACTATCGCGCCTATTGCACAGTTTCAAATCCCTTGCCTGATCAAAAACACCGCTAACCCGCAAGCCCCCGGCACGCTGATTAGCGGTCATGGCGAACAGGACGACTTCCCGGTTAAGGGCATCACTAACCTGAATAATATGGCGATGTTTAACGTCTCCGGCCCGGGAATGAAAGGCATGGTCGGCATGGCGGCCCGCGTGTTCGCCACCATGTCGCGCACCGGCATTTCGGTGGTGTTAATCACGCAGTCGTCCTCTGAATACAGCATCAGCTTCTGCGTACCGCAGAGCGAGCAGGCGCGTGCGCGCCGCGTGCTGGAAGAGGAGTTCTACCTTGAGTTGAAAGATGGCTTACTGGATGCGCTGGACGTTATCGAAAATCTGGCGGTTATCTCGGTCGTGGGTGACGGGATGCGCACCCTGCGCGGAATTTCAGCGAAGTTCTTCTCTGCGCTGGCGCGCGCCAACATTAATATTATCGCCATTGCTCAGGGCTCGTCTGAACGCTCCATTTCGGTCGTGGTCAATAATGATGACGTCACCACGGGCGTGCGCGTCGTGCACCAGATGCTGTTTGCCACCGACCAGGTGATTGAAGTCTTTGTAGTAGGGGTCGGCGGTGTCGGCGGTGCATTGCTGGATCAGTTGCATCGTCAACAGGCGTGGCTCAAGCAAAAGCATATTGATCTGCGTGTTTGCGGCATCGCCAATTCCCGCGCGCTGTTAACCAACGTCCACGGTATCGATCTCAGCAACTGGAAAGGCGAAATGGCACAGGCCAAAGAGCCGTTTAATCTGGGGCGCTTAATCCGCCTGGTCAAAGAGTACCATCTACTGAATCCGGTGATTGTGGACTGTACATCGAGTCAGGCGGTTGCTGACCAGTACGCGGACTTTCTGGCCGAAGGTTTTCACGTGGTCACGCCAAATAAAAAGGCCAATACTTCGTCGTGGGAATACTATCAGAAGATGCGTGTTGCCGCGGCCGGCTCGCGTCGTAAGTTCCTGTATGACACGAACGTCGGCGCGGGATTACCGGTGATCGAGAACCTGCAGAACCTGCTGAATGCAGGCGATGAGTTGATTAAGTTCTCCGGTATTCTGTCAGGTTCACTGTCTTATATTTTTGGTAAGCTGGACGAAGGTGTATCGTTGTCAGAAGCGACGCGCATGGCACGTGAGATGGGCTTTACTGAGCCCGATCCACGTGACGATCTTTCTGGTACGGATGTTGCGCGTAAGCTACTGATTCTGGCACGTGAAGCAGGCCATTCGCTGGAGATGAGCGATGTTGATATCGAACCGCTACTGCCCGCGCACCTGAACGCGATTGCCGATGTTGAACAGTTTATGCAGCAGTTACCCGACGCCGATGCGGCGATTGCAGCCAGAGTGGAACAGGCGCGTGCTGAAGGGAAAGTGTTACGTCTGGTTGGCGTGATCGAAGAGGGCGGAGCCTGCAAAGTGAAGATCGATGCGGTTGACGGTAACGATCCGCTTTTCAAAGTCAAAAATGGCGAAAACGCGCTGGCTTTTTACAGCCGCTATTATCAGCCGATTCCGTTAGTATTACGCGGATACGGTGCAGGAAATGATGTGACAGCCGCAGGCGTTTTCGCCGATCTGCTGCGCACACTGTCATGGAAGTTGGGAGTGTAATGATGGTAAAAATTTATGCGCCAGCCTCAATCGGTAACGTCAGCGTGGGGTTTGACGTGTTGGGCGCGACGGTATCGCCAGCCGATGGTTCGTTGCTGGGGGATTGCGTGTCCGTTGAGGCCGCTGACAGCTTTAGCCTGATCAATTCGGGCCGGTTTGTCAGTAAACTGCCCAGCGACCCCAAAGAGAATATCGTTTATCAGTGCTGGCAGCGCTTCTGTGAAGCGATTGGCAAAACGGTGCCGGTGGCGATGACGCTGGAAAAAAATATGCCGATTGGCTCAGGCCTTGGCTCCAGCGCCTGCTCTGTAGTGGCAGGACTGATGGCGATGAATGAGTTTTGCGGTAAACCCCTGGATGATACCCGGCTTCTGAACCTGATGGGCGAACTGGAAGGGCGCGTCTCCGGTGGCGTCCATTACGATAATGTTGCGCCCTGTTTCCTTGGCGGCATTCAGCTGATTTTGCAAGAAAACGGTATTATCAGTCAGCCAGTACCGGGATTTGACGACTGGCTGTGGGTGATGGCCTATCCGGGCATTAAAGTCTCGACCGCTGAAGCGCGGGCGATTTTACCGGCGCAGTATGCTAAACAGGACTGCATCAAACACGGTCGTCTGCTGGCAGGTTTTGTTCACGCCTGTCATACGCGCCAACCTGCGCTGGCCGCTAAACTGATGCAGGATGTCATTGCTGAGCCTTATCGTACTCAGCTGTTACCGGGCTTTGCCCAGGCTCGTCAGGCCGCTCTGGACATTGGGGCGCTGGCCTGCGGGATTTCGGGCTCAGGCCCCACGCTATTCGCCATTTGCAACCAAATGGAAACGGCACAGCAGGTGGCCGACTGGCTGAGCCAGCACTATCTGCAGAACGATGAAGGCTTCGTCCATATCTGCCGTCTTGATACGGCTGGCGCACGTAAACTGGGATAACGCATGAAACTCTACAATCTTAAGGATCACAACGAGCAGGTCAGCTTCGCCCAGGCGGTGAAACAGGGTTTGGGTTCACAGCAAGGGCTGTTTTTTCCGCTCGAACTGCCGGAATTTGAACTGACCGACATCGATGCCATGCTGGAAATGGATTTTGTTACGCGCAGTAGTAAAATCCTGTCGGCCTATATTGGTGATGAAATCCCGGCGCAGCATCTGACCGAACGTCTTAAAACCGCCTTTACCTTCCCGGCCCCGCTGAAAGAAGTGAGCGACGATATCGCCTGTCTTGAGCTGTTTCACGGTCCGACGCTGGCGTTCAAAGACTTTGGCGGTCGTTTTATGGCTCAAATGCTGGCCTACGTCAGCGGTTCAGATGAGCAGATCACCATTCTGACAGCGACCTCCGGGGATACCGGTGCCGCCGTGGCCCACGCGTTTTACGGTATGGAAAACGTGCGTGTCGTTATTCTCTATCCGCAGGGAAAAATTAGCCCGTTACAGGAAAAATTGTTCTGTACCCTTGGCGGCAACATTGAAACCATCGCCATTGAGGGGGATTTTGATGCCTGTCAGTCGCTGGTTAAGCAGGCGTTTGACGATCAGGAACTAAAGAAGGCCATCGGCCTGAACTCCGCCAACTCAATTAATATCAGCCGCCTGCTGGCGCAGATTTGTTACTACTTCGAAGCGGTTGCCCAACTGCCGCAGGAGAAACGTAATCAACTGGTCGTGTCAGTGCCAAGCGGAAACTTTGGTGATTTAACGGCCGGTCTGCTGGCGAAGTCACTGGGCTTGCCAATTAAGCGTTTTATCGCCGCGACCAATGCCAACGACACCGTGCCACGTTTCCTTGGCAACGGCGAATGGCAGCCTAACGCTACCGTCGCGACGCTGTCGAATGCGATGGACGTCAGCCAGCCAAACAACTGGCCGCGTGTGGAAGAGTTGTTCCGTCGCAAAACCTGGCGTTTGGGCGATCTGGCTTACGGCGCGGTAACGGACGATGTGACGCGCGAAGCCATGCGCGAACTGGCTAAACTGGGTTACGTATCTGAGCCACATGCGGCAATTGCCTGGCGTTTGTTACGTGATCAACTGCAGGACGGGGAGTTTGGTTTATTCCTTGGCACGGCGCATCCGGCTAAGTTTCTGGAGAGCGTGGAAAGCATTCTGGATCAGAAACTGGCCTTGCCTGCAGAACTGGCTGAGCGTGCGGATTTGCCCTTGCTGTCGCACAAGATGAACGCGGATTTTGCTCAACTGCGGGCATTTTTGCTTAAGTAGTGTTCAGGTCATCACGCAGAGGGGGCACTCACCCCCTCTGCGTCTTGAAAGACCGATACGTCGGCAGTTTTACTGTTCGGCGCGTTTGAACACCAGTTCGTTCTCACGGCTTTCATCAGCGGCAAACGCATAGCCATCAACGTCAAACCGCGTTAACTGTTCTGGCTTCGTCAGGCGGTGCTGAATGATATAGCGACTCATCAATCCCCGGGCCTTTTTCGCGTAGAAACTGATCACTTTGAACTTGCCGTTTTTCTCGTCCAGAAAGACCGGTTTAATCAGGCGCGCGTGTAGCTTCTTCGGCTTAATCGCTTTGAAGTATTCATCGGAAGCCAGATTAATCAACACGTCATCCCTCTGGCTTGCCAGCGCGTCGTTAAGTTTTTCCGTTAACAGATCGCCCCAGAAACTGTAGAGATCCTGACCTGCCGGGTTAGCCAGTTTGATGCCCATCTCCAGCCGATAAGGCTGCATTAAATCCAGCGGACGCAGCAGGCCATACAGGCCAGACAGCATGCGCAGATGATCCTGAGCAAAGTCGAAGTCTTTTTCACTAAAGGTTTCGGCCTGCAAACCGGTATAGACGTCGCCTTTAAACGCCAGAATGGCCTGACGGGCATTCTCCAGGCTGAAATCGGGCTGCCAGCTGTTAAAACGCTCAGCATTTAAATGCGCCAGCTTGTCGCTAATACTCATCAATGACGCGACCTGCGCAGGCGACAGCTTGCGCGCAATTTTAATCAGCTGTTGTGACTTTTCTAACAGCGCAGGCTGGGTAAAGCGCTGTGTCGCCAGGGGGCTTTCATAATCCAGCGTCTTGGCGGGAGAGATCACCATCAACATCGTCGCGTCCTCAATGAGTCCCTTTTTTTAAGGGGTTAGCCTGTAATTGTCGCCCGCAGTGTAGCAAAAAAGCCGCAAGGATCGGCAAATCACTCCTATTTGTTCGCGCTATCGTAAACGGCATTCCCTGACCTTGCACCACCGTTACCGCGTGATATTATCCCAACAGCCTTTTATCACCCTGACAGTTAACTAAGAGAAAAAACATGACGGACAAACTGACCTCCCTGCGTCAACTGACCACCGTAGTGGCCGACACCGGTGATATCGCAGCGATGAAGCTGTATCAGCCCCAGGACGCGACCACCAACCCTTCTCTGATTCTCAACGCTGCTCAAATCCCTGAATACCGCAAACTGATTGATGAAGCGATCGCCTGGGCGCGCCAGCAGAGCAGCGACAAAGAACAGCAGCTGCAGCTGGTATCCGACAAGCTGGCCGTTAACATTGGTCTGGAAATCCTTAAGCTGGTGCCGGGCCGTGTTTCCACCGAAGTGGATGCTCGCCTTTCTTATGACACCGACGCCAGCATCGCGAAAGCACGCAGCCTGATCAAATTGTATAACGACGCCGGTATCAGCAACGATCGTATCCTGATAAAGCTGGCGTCAACCTGGCAGGGCATTCGCGCGGCAGAACAGCTGGAAAAAGAAGGCATCAACTGTAACCTGACTCTGCTGTTCTCTTTCGCTCAGGCGCGTGCCTGTGCTGAAGCGGGCGTGTATCTGATTTCACCCTTTGTGGGCCGTATCCTCGACTGGTATAAAGCGAACACGGACAAGAAAGAGTTCGCGCCACACGAAGATCCAGGCGTGGTTTCCGTGTCTGAAATCTATGACTACTACAAGCAGCATGGTTATGAAACCGTGGTGATGGGCGCAAGCTTCCGTAACGTCGGCGAAATCATTGAACTGGCTGGCTGTGACCGTTTGACTATTTCTCCTGCGCTGCTGAAAGAGCTGGCGGAAAGTGAAGGGACCCTGGAGCGTAAGCTGAGCTATAGCGGCGAAGTCAAAGCGCGTCCGGCCAGGATGACCGAATCTGAGTTCCTGTGGCAGCACAACCAGGACCCAATGGCCGTCAGCAAGCTGGCCGAAGGCATTCGTAATTTTGCCATCGACCAGGGCAAACTCGAGAAGATGCTGGCAGAAATGCTGTAATCTTTTCTACCGTGGCGGCACTGTCGCCACGGTTTTCCCTTTCCGCCACCGTTTGTTATTCTTCTTAGTACGTCCTTTCTCATCCACCGCCCTGCGGTAAATCACAGCGAATATCATCATGAACACATTACGTATCGGATTGATCTCGGTTTCCGATCGCGCCGCGAACGGGATTTATCAGGATCAGGGGATTCCTGCCCTGGAAGCCTGGCTCAACAGCGCGATCGGCACCCCTTTTGAAGTGGAAACGCGCCTGGTCCCTGATGAACAGCCCATGATCGAACAGGCGATTTGTGAACTGGTCGATGAACGCTTTTGCCATCTGGTCTTGACCACCGGCGGGACCGGCCCGGCGCGACGTGATGTCACGCCCGATGCCACGCTCGCCGTGGCCGATCGTGAGATGCCGGGTTTTGGTGAGCAGATGCGGCAAATCAGCCTGCAGTTTGTGCCTACCGCCATTCTGTCGCGTCAGGTGGGGGTGATCCGTAAGCAGTCACTTATTCTTAATCTGCCAGGCCAGCCGAAGTCGATCAAGGAAACCCTGGAAGGGCTTAAAGACGCGCAGGGTAAGGTGAAGGTGCCGGGTATCTTTGCCGCCGTACCTTATTGTTTACAGTTGCTCGAAGGTCCCTATGTTGAAACGAACGCCGATGTAGTAGCAGCTTTTCGCCCCAAAAGCGCGATACGTGAGATAAATAACTAAATATTCTGCTTTTCAGGAATAAGCTACAGGCTCGCTGGTGTGGTGATCAATTGACGGTATAGTAAGCGCAGCTTTACAACTGCTTTCACTTTCTATGGACGCTTATGACCACACTTGAGACACCGCGCCTGAAACCCCAGGATTATAAAACGCTGGCCCTCGCGGCGCTGGGTGGCGCGCTGGAATTTTACGACTTCATCATCTTCGTTTTTTTTGCCGCCGTGATTGGCGAAATCTTCTTCCCCAGCGACATTCCTGAATGGCTCCGCCAGCTACAGACGTTTGCCATTTTCGCTGCGGGTTATCTGGCACGTCCGCTGGGCGGGATTGTCATGGCTCACTTTGGCGACAAAGTCGGGCGCAAAAAAATGTTTAGCCTGAGCATTTTGTTAATGGCGCTGCCAACGCTTGCCATGGGCGCGCTGCCGGGTTGGGACACGATTGGCCTGGCTGCACCTTTGTTGATGTTGCTGATGCGCATGTTGCAGGGCGCGGCCATTGGCGGCGAAGTCCCTGGAGCATGGGTTTTTGTGGCGGAGCATGTGCCTTACAAACGGATTGGCATCGCCTGCGGTACACTGACCGCCGGACTCACTATCGGCATCCTGTTGGGCTCGGTGGTGGCGACCTTAATGAATACTTCTATGACCCAGCAGGCCATTCATGATGGTGGCTGGCGCATTCCGTTCTTCCTGGGCGGATTGTTTGGCCTCGGCGCAATGTATTTACGCCGCTGGCTGCATGAAACCCCGGTTTTTGTCGAAATGCAGCAGCGTAAAACCCTGGCACAGGAGCTACCGCTGAAAACCGTGGTGATGAAGCATCAAAAATCGGTGGTGATTTCGATTCTGCTGACCTGGATGCTGTCGGCCTGCATCGTGGTGGTGATTTTAATGGCGCCGGTCTGGCTGCAGAAACAGCATGGTATGGCCCCCGCGCTCACCTTAAAGGCGAACAGCATGGCGATTATCATGTTGTGTGTGGGCTGCATCGTTGCCGGGCTGCTGGTGGACCGTTTCGGGGCCAGCCGGACGCTAAGCATCGGAAGCCTGCTGCTGGCGCTGTGTAGCTGGATGTTCTATTCCCTGGCTCCCCAGTATCCCGACTATCTGTTTCCGCTGTATGGGCTGGTGGGTTTTAGCGTTGGCGTGGTCGGGATTGTGCCCTTTATCATGGTTCGCGCGTTCCCCGCTGAGGTCCGTTTCACCGGATTATCCTTCTCTTACAACCTTTCTTATGCGGTATTTGGCGGCCTGACGCCGATTTGCGTGACGCTGCTGACAGCGGTCTCCCCTATGGCGCCTGGCTGGTATGTCATGGCGCTTGCGCTGGTGGGATTGCTGACCGGTCTCTGGCTCAGACAAGATATCAGTCATGAGCCGGACCTGTACGACGGGATAAAACAGGCATAAATCACACGCGGAGCCTGGCTTCGCGTGTTGCTTTGAGCGGGCGGCGTGCGCGCCAGTCGGCAGAAGGGTACACTTGCGTCCTGTGTACTGTTGCGTGGCAAACAACAGCCCATGCCACATCCTGTTAACTCTCAGGGGCAGGGTAGCCATTGTTGTTGTCAGCGTTACTCAGCGCAATTCTCCTCGTTAATCGGGTGGTCGGCTTAACGCAGAATGAGCGCGGCGAGCCGCATAATCTTCAGCGTAATCATCACCGTCTTTGATCCTGGTCTGACAGGTACTGAAAATTTTTTTTCATTTAACCCTTGATGCGCTTCTAAGCGACCCCATTTACTTGTCATCGAGCGTTGTGAACGTTGTAAAAAAAAGCATGTGAGGATGGGTTGAATGTAAGCAACCCGCCCACATAAAAGGTTCACAACCCAAACTGGCAACGAATTTAAGTGGGAGATGTTTAGATGGGTAAGATTATTGGTATTGACCTGGGTACAACCAACTCTTGTGTTGCGGTCATGGACGGCACGAAAGCGCGTGTGCTTGAAAACGCGGAAGGCGATCGCACCACGCCTTCGATCATCGCTTACACCCAGGACGGGGAAACTCTGGTCGGACAACCGGCTAAACGTCAGGCTGTCACCAACCCGCAGAATACCCTGTTTGCGATCAAGCGCCTGATTGGCCGTCGCTTCCAGGACGAAGAAGTACAGCGTGATATCAAAATCATGCCATACAAAATTGTGGGTGCCGATAACGGCGACGCATGGCTGGAAGTCAAAGGCCAGAAAATGGCACCACCGCAGATTTCTGCGGAAGTCCTGAAAAAGATGAAGAAAACGGCTGAAGATTTTCTGGGTGAGCCCGTTACTGAAGCGGTTATCACTGTTCCAGCCTACTTTAACGATGCGCAGCGTCAGGCGACCAAAGACGCCGGCCGTATCGCAGGTCTGGAAGTAAAACGTATCATCAACGAACCTACCGCCGCGGCGCTGGCCTACGGTCTGGATAAAGGCCAGGGCAACCGCACTATCGCGGTGTATGACCTGGGTGGTGGTACGTTTGATATCTCTATCATCGAAATCGATGAAGTTGATGGCGAAAAAACCTTTGAAGTACTGGCGACCAACGGTGATACCCACCTGGGTGGTGAAGACTTCGACAGCCGTCTGATTAACTACCTGGTTGCGGAATTCAAGAAAGATCAGGGCATTGACCTGCACAACGATCCGCTGGCGATGCAGCGTCTGAAAGAAGCCGCAGAGAAGGCCAAGATCGAGCTGTCTTCTGCGCAGCAGACTGACGTTAACCTGCCGTACATCACGGCGGATGCAACCGGTCCTAAGCACCTGAACATTAAAGTAACGCGTTCGAAACTGGAATCACTGGTTGAAGATCTGGTTGCCCGCTCTATCGAGCCGCTGAAAGTCGCTCTGCAGGATGCCGGTCTGTCCGTTTCTGACATCAACGACGTCATCCTGGTGGGTGGTCAGACGCGTATGCCACTGGTTCAGGCAAAAGTAACGGAATTCTTTGGTAAAGAACCACGTAAAGACGTTAACCCGGACGAAGCGGTTGCCGTGGGTGCTGCGGTACAGGGCGGTGTGTTAGGTGGTGATGTTAAAGACGTTCTGCTGCTGGACGTAACCCCGCTGTCGCTGGGTATCGAAACCATGGGCGGCGTGATGACCTCGCTGATCAGCAAGAACACCACCATCCCGACCAAGCACAGCCAGGTGTTCTCAACGGCAGAAGACAACCAGTCTGCGGTAACGATTCACGTGCTGCAGGGTGAGCGTAAGCGTGCCAATGACAACAAGTCACTGGGCCAGTTTAACCTGGACGGCATCCAGCCTGCGCCACGCGGCATGCCGCAGGTTGAAGTAACCTTTGACATCGATGCGGACGGTATCCTGCACGTATCGGCGAAGGACAAAAACAGCGGTAAAGAGCAGAAGATCACCATTAAAGCCTCTTCAGGTCTGAATGAAGATGAAATTGCGAAAATGGTACGTGATGCGGAAGCTAACGCTGAATCTGACCGTAAGTTCGAAGAGCTGGTGCAGACCCGTAACCAGGGCGACCAGATTGCTCACAGCACACGTAAGCAACTGGACGAAGTGGGCGATAAACTGTCAGCCGACGACAAAGCGCCTATCGAAGCTGCACTGAGTGCGCTGGAAACTGCGCTGAAAGGCGAAGATAAAGCAGAAATCGACGCGAAAATGCAGGCGCTGATGGAAGTCTCCAGCAAACTGATGGAAGCAGCACAGCAGTCTCAGGCGGGTGCAGCGGAAGCCGGCGAAGCGTCAGCGAAAAAAGATGACGACGTTGTCGATGCTGAATTCGAAGAAGTGAAAGACAATAAGAAATAATTGCCCCTGACCGGGCGCGACGGTTGCCCTGACAGCCGTTGAAACCAGCACGGGCGTAGGAGTTTTCTCCACGCCCGTGCGATCATGTTAAGGGCTAAATAAATGGCGAAGAGTGATTACTACGAGATTTTAGGCGTCGCCAAATCTGCAGACGAGCGTGAAATCAAAAAGGCTTACAAACGCCTGGCGATGAAACATCACCCGGACCGCAATCCCGGTGATAAAGAATCGGAAACCAAATTTAAAGAAGCGAAAGAAGCCTACGAAATTCTGACCGACCCGCAGAAGCGTGCGGCCTACGATCAGTACGGTCATGCTGCCTTTGAACAAGGTGGCATGGGCGGTGGCGGATACGGCGGTGGCGGCTTTGGCGGCGGCGGTGCAGATTTCAGCGATATCTTTGGCGACGTTTTCGGTGACATCTTTGGTGGTGGCCGCCGTCAGCGTGCATCCCGTGGTGCAGATTTGCGCTACAACATGGAGCTGACGCTGGAAGAAGCGGTTCGCGGCGTGACCAAAGAGATCCGTATTCCGACGCTGGAAGAGTGCGACGTGTGCCATGGCAGCGGCGCAAAAGCGGGCACCAAACCGCAAACCTGTTCAACCTGTCATGGTGCAGGTCAGGTACAGATGCGTCAGGGCTTCTTCACCGTCCAGCAGGCTTGTCCGACCTGTCACGGTCGCGGCTCGGTGATTAAAGATCCCTGCAATGCCTGTCACGGCCACGGTCGCGTAGAGAAATCGAAAACCCTGTCGGTGAAAATTCCTGCTGGTGTGGATACGGGTGACCGTATTCGTCTGAGCGGTGAAGGCGAAGCCGGTGAGCAGGGCGCGCCAGCGGGCGATCTCTACGTTCAGGTGTCGGTGAAAAAACACCCGATCTTTGAGCGTGAAGAGAATAACCTGTACTGCGAAGTACCGATCAACTTTGCGATGGCTGCCCTGGGCGGTGAGATTGAAGTGCCCACGCTGGATGGTCGGGTGAAGCTGAAAGTGCCGGCAGAAACCCAAACCGGCAAGCTGTTCCGTATGCGTGGACGCGGTGTGAAATCGGTGCGCGGCGGTGCGGTAGGCGATCTGCTGTGTCGTGTGGTGGTGGAAACCCCTGTCAGCCTCAACGACAAGCAAAAAGCGTTACTGCGTGAGCTGGAAGAGAGTTTTGGTGGACCCAGCGGCGAACATAACAGCCCGCGCTCCAAAAGCTTCTTCGACGGCGTGAAGAAATTCTTCGACGACTTAACCCGTTAATTCACAGCGGTCTGGCGTGATTAAAAACGGAGAGGAGACTCTCCGTTTTTTTATGCGCTCTGCGCGGCTGACACGGTTTCTCGCGCACTTTATGCTGCCCCTTTCACCGATATCGTCCTCTTTCCGGCCTGCTCTGGCTCACCCTTTGATGTAACAAAACGTCGGACTTAGTGTAAAAGCAGATAAATAAGCTTTTTCTCGGGTTCAGTGAATCGTTACACTGCTCGGCATTGTGTTTTCCGCTCAGGAGGAGTGCGTTTTGTCAAAACCTCGTCGTATCAAGCATTTACTGAAAAGTTTTATTGAGAGTGATGCCAGTAACGGCATGGTGCTCATTCTGGCTGCGGTCGTCGCTATGATCCTCGCTAATGGCGCTTCCACCGCCCAGGGCTACCAGGCTTTGTTGGACACACCGGTACAGATTCGCTTCGGCGAACTGGATATCAGTAAAAATCTGCTTCTGTGGATCAACGATGCGCTCATGGCGCTCTTTTTCCTGCTGATTGGTCTGGAAGTGAAGCGCGAACTGATCTCTGGTGAACTCGCCAGTCGCGATCGGGCCATCTTTCCGGTTATCGCCGCAGTCGGTGGCATGGCAGCACCTGCCATTGTGTTTTTGCTGTTTAACCATGGTGATGAGATAGCCCGAAATGGCTGGGCGATTCCTACTGCTACTGATATCGCGTTTGCGCTCGGCGTGCTTGCCCTGCTTGGCAGTCGTGTTCCCCCCGCCCTGAAGGTGTTCCTGATGGCGCTGGCGATTATCGACGACCTGGGTGCCATCGTCATCATCGCGCTGTTTTACACCAGCGACCTGTCTGTGATGTCCCTGAGCGTGGCGGCAGGCGCTATCGTGGTGCTGGCCGTGCTGAACCGCTGTAACGTGCGGAACATCGCGGTATACATGCTGGTTGGGATGGTGTTGTGGACCGCGGTTCTGAAGTCTGGCGTGCATGCCACGCTGGCGGGCGTCATTGTGGGCTTCTTCGTGCCGTTGGAAGAGAAAAACGGTCATTCGCCAGCGGAACACCTTGCGCACGGTTTAATGCCGTGGGTGAACTGGTTGATTCTGCCGCTGTTTGCCTTTGCTAACGCTGGCATTTCGCTGACGGGCATCACCTTTGGCGACGTGTTGTCGCCGGAACCACTGGGTATCATCCTGGGCCTGTTAATCGGTAAGCCACTGGGGATTACGCTGTTTTGCTGGCTGGCGGTGAAGCTGAGGCTGGCAGCCTTGCCCGGCGGCACGACTATTCGCGATATCATGGCGATTGGCGTGCTGTGCGGCATTGGCTTTACCATGTCGATATTTATCAGTTCGCTAGCCTTTGACGCTGCCCACGAGCAGTTAGTGACGTTCTCTAAGCTCGGTATCCTTAGCGGTTCACTGCTCTCCGCCGTGCTGGGCTACACCTTATTGCGCATCAAGCTGCGATAAAAAAGCCATTGCTGCAACACATTCATCCGGTGTTGCAGCAATGCTGGTTCCTGTCTCAACATCTCAACATCTCAACATCTCAACATCTCAACATCTCAACATCTCAACATCTCAACATCTCAACATCTCAATATGGCCTGTGACCCGCGATGACATCGCGCGTTGACTGGCTGTTATCGCGTTGCTCTGCGGCCGGTCTGAACTCGCAAGGACGCCGTGATTGACCTTCTCTGTTAACCCTGGGCCTGATAACCCGACAGAGGGCTCGTGAGAGAGGCTGTCCGGAGCGCTACGGGCCTGAACGGCAGCATGGTTCGGCAGGTTGAGAGCAGTGCAGAGGCGGTGGGTTGTCTGGCAGGGCAGGAAGATAAAGTCAGGAAGAGACAGTTGCCTGGCGGCGCTAAACAGCAGGCATAAAAAAACCGGCGTAGCGCCGGTTCTTTCAACAAAGCGATGAACAAATAGCGATTAAGCCAGTTTGTTGATCTGTGCAGTCAGGTTTGCTTTATAACGTGCAGCTTTGTTTTTGTGGATCAGACCTTTAGCAGCCTGACGGTCCACGATTGGTTGCATTTCATTAAATGCGTTCTGCGCAGCAGCTTTGTCGCCTGAAGCGATCGCCGCGTATACTTTCTTAACGAAGGTACGCATCATAGAGCGACGGCTTGCATTATGCTTGCGACGTTTCTCAGATGTTACGGCACGTTTCTTAGCTGATTTGATATTAGCCAAGGTCCAACTCCCAAATATGTTCGATAGAGACAAATCAAAGGCCGAGGACTATGCCTTTTGGACCTTCTGTTGTCAATGGATTTGTGCAAATAAGCGTCGTTACTCGTGATAACCTGTACGACACTCGGTTACGTATTTGATGGCGCAAGATTCTACCAGCTTCCGCTCCCTGAATACAGTATTTCGCAACAAAATTCTCTCAACGGCTCTGCATGTCAGTAAATACGGCCTGTTACGCATGAAAGGCGTGTTCACGGGTTAACCTTGACGGCTTTCGAGGGTATAATCCGCCGATTTCCACAGGTTTGAGTCAGCCATGAAGTTTATCCGCGGTATTCATAATCTTAATGCGCAGCATCACGGCTGCGTTTTGACCATCGGTAATTTCGATGGTGTGCACCGCGGTCATCAGGCGCTGATGGGGCGGTTGCTGGAAGAAGGACGCAAACGTAATTTGCCGGTGATGGTGATGGTGTTTGAACCGCAGCCGCTAGAACTCTTTGCGGGCGAAAGCGCACCCGCCAGGCTCACCCGCTTGCGGGAAAAGCTAAAATACCTGGCAGAAATTGGCGTGGATTACGTGCTCTGTGTGCGTTTTGACCATCGCTTTGCCGCGTTATCGGCGCAGAGTTTTATCAGCGAACTGCTGGTGAACAAACTGGGCGTCAACTATCTGGCTGTCGGGGATGATTTCCGCTTTGGCGCTGGTCGCCAGGGGGATTTCCTGCTATTACAGAAAGCCGGTGCCCAGTATGGTTTTGATGTGGTCAGCACAGAAACGTTTTGTGATGGCGGTAAGCGCATCAGCAGCACAGCGGTGCGTCAGGCACTGGCTGAGGACAACTTAGCGCTGGCGCAGTCGCTATTGGGCCATCCTTTCAGTATCTCAGGGCGCGTCGTGCACGGTGATGCACTGGGACGGACACTGGGGTTCCCTACGGCCAATATCCCGTTACGGCGCTGCGTATCGCCGGTCAAAGGCGTTTATGCAGTTGAAGTCGAGGGCCTGGGGCCAACGCCGCTGCCCGGCGTGGCCAATATTGGTACGCGCCCAACGGTAAAAGGTTTACGCCAACAGCTTGAAGTTCACCTGTTGGACATCAATATGGATCTCTATGGTCGCCACATTGATGTGGTGTTGAAGCAGAAAATACGAAACGAGCAGCGCTTTGCTTCACTGGATGCGTTGAAAGAGCAAATTGCGAAAGATACGGTAACGGCCCGACAATTTTTTGGTCTGTAACCTGAGCGAAAAACGGAATCGAGAATCTGATGAGTGACTATAAATCAACCCTGAATTTGCCGGAAACGGGGTTCCCCATGCGTGGCGATCTGGCCAAGCGCGAACCGGGAATGCTGCAACGTTGGTATGATGACAATCTGTACGGCATCATCCGCGAAGCCAAGAAAGGGAAAAAAACCTTTATCCTGCATGATGGCCCTCCTTATGCGAACGGCAGCATTCATATTGGTCACTCCGTTAACAAGATTCTGAAAGACATTATTGTGAAGTCTAAAGGCATGGCAGGTTATGACTCGCCTTATGTGCCGGGCTGGGACTGTCACGGTTTGCCTATCGAGCATAAAGTTGAGCAGATGATCGGCAAGCCGGGCGAAAAAGTCAGCGCCGCCGAATTCCGCGCCGCCTGCCGTCAGTATGCCGCCGAACAGGTTGAGGGGCAAAAAGCCGACTTTATTCGCCTGGGCGTGCTGGGTGACTGGGATCGTCCTTACCTCACCATGGACTTCACCACCGAAGCTAATATCATTCGTGCGCTGGGTAAAATCATCGGCAATGGCCACTTGCACAAAGGCGCCAAGCCGGTGCACTGGTGCATGGATTGCCGTTCTGCGCTGGCCGAAGCCGAAGTGGAATACTACGACAAAACCTCGCCGTCCATCGACGTGATGTTCAATGCCCTTGATGCCGATGCGGTGCGTGCAGCCTTTGGCGTCACCGCCTCAGAAGGCCCGGTTTCGCTGGTGATCTGGACCACAACACCATGGACCATGCCGGCTAACCGCGGCATTTCATTGCATCCTGAGTTCGAATACCAGCTACTGCAGATTGATGGCCGCAGCCTGATCCTGGCAAAAGATCTGGTTGAGAGCGTGATGAAACGCGCAGGCATCAGCGACTGGACCGTGCTGGGTGAGTGCCAGGGCGCGGCACTGGAATTGCAGCTGTTCCAGCATCCGTTGCTTGAGCAGATTCAGTCCAAAGTCGTCTTAGGCGAACACGTCACGCTGGATGCCGGTACGGGTGCCGTTCACACCGCACCCGGTCATGGCCCGGATGACTACGTGATTGGTCAGAAATATGGTCTGGAGACGGCGAATCCTGTCGGCCCCGATGGCGCCTACCTGCCAGGGACTTATCCCGGTCTTGACGGCATCAACGTCTTTAAAGCCAACGACATGATCGTTGAACTGCTGAAAGAGAAGGGTGCCCTGCTGCATGTTGAAAAACTGCTGCACAGCTACCCGCACTGCTGGCGTCACAAAACCCCGATTATTTTCCGTGCCACGCCGCAGTGGTTTATCAGCATGGATCAGAAAGGCCTGCGTGCTCAGTCACTGCAGGAGATCAAAGGCGTTCAGTGGATTCCGGACTGGGGCCAGGCGCGTATTGAATCCATGGTTGCCAACCGCCCTGACTGGTGTATTTCCCGTCAGCGTACCTGGGGCGTGCCCATGGCGCTGTTCGTGCATAAAGAGACCGAAGCACTGCATCCTGAAACCCTGGCGCTAATGGAAAAAGTGGCCCAGCGTGTTGAGCAAGAGGGCATTCAGGCCTGGTGGGATCTCGATCCGCGCGATCTGATGGGCGACGATGCCGATCACTACGTTAAAGTGCCGGACACCCTGGACGTCTGGTTTGATTCCGGTTCAACCAGCTATTCGGTTGTCGATGCGCGTCCGGAGTTTGGCGGAAATACACCGGATATGTATCTGGAAGGTTCGGATCAGCATCGTGGCTGGTTTATGTCTTCGCTGATGATTTCCACGGCGATGAAGGGCAAAGCGCCTTATCGTCAGGTGCTGACGCACGGTTTCACCGTCGATGGTCAGGGCCGCAAGATGTCCAAATCCATTGGCAACACCGTTGCACCGCAGGATGTGATGGACAAACTGGGTGCGGACATTTTACGCCTGTGGGTCGCCTCCACCGATTACTCGGGTGAGATGGCGGTATCGGACGAAATCCTGAAACGTTCTGCGGATGCCTACCGTCGCATCCGTAATACGGCGCGCTTCCTGTTAGCCAACCTGAGCGGCTTTAATCCGCTAACCGATCTGGTTAAGCCAGAAGAGATGGTGGTGGTCGATCGCTGGGCAGTCGGACGTGCGCAGGCTGCGCAGGCTGATATCGTTGCCTCCTACGAGAACTACGATTTCCACGAGGTAATTCAGCGCCTGATGCAGTTCTGCTCCGTGGAAATGGGGTCGTTCTACCTCGATATCATCAAAGACCGTCAGTACACCGCGAAAGGCGACAGCCTGGCGCGTCGCAGCTGCCAGTCGGCACTGTGGCACATTGTTGAGGCGCTGGTGCGCTGGATGGCACCGATCATGTCTTTCACGGCCGACGAAATCTGGGGCTATCTGCCAGGCGATCGGGCGAAGTACGTGTTCACAGAAGAGTGGTATACCGGCCTGTTTGGTCTGCCAGAAAACGAAGCGCTGAACGATGCCTACTGGGCAGAACTGCTTAAAGTACGTGGTGAAGTGAACAAGGTGATTGAGCAGGCGCGTAGCGACAAACGTATCGGCGGCGCGCTGGAAGCGTCCGTGACGCTGTATGCCGATGCGGACCTGGCGACGAAACTGCAGGCGTTAGGTAACGAACTGCGTTTTGTGCTGCTGACCTCTGGCGCACAGGTTGCTGATTACGCCCAGGCAGGCGGTGACGCGCAGCAGAGCGAACTGTTAAAAGGTCTGAAAATCGGCCTGAATAAAGCAGAAGGCGAGAAATGCCCTCGCTGCTGGCACTACACTACTGACGTCGGTCAGAATCCCGAGCACGCTGCGGTGTGCGGTCGCTGTTACACCAACGTAGCCGGAAACGGCGAAGAGCGTAAGTTTGCCTGATGAGTAAACCTGTTTTCTCCACCGGATTGCGCTGGCTGTGGCTGGTGCTGTTAGTTATCGTTGTTGATTTCGTCAGCAAGCAGTGGGTAATGAACAACATGATGCTGCATGAAACGCAGCCGCTAATGCCGTTCCTTAACCTGTTCTATGCGCACAACTACGGCGCAGCGTTCAGTTTCCTTGCTGATAAAGGCGGCTGGCAGCGCTGGTTCTTTGCCGGTATTGCGCTGGCAATTGTGATCTCGTTGCTGGTGATGATGTACCGCAACAGCGCCAGTCAGAAGATAGCCAATATCGCCTATGCATTGATCATTGGCGGCGCAGTGGGCAATCTGTTTGACCGTTCGTATCATGGCTTCGTGGTGGATTTTATCGATTTCTATGTCGGTAACTGGCACTTTGCTACATTTAATATCGCTGACTGCGGCATCTGTATCGGTGCCGCGTTGGTGGTGCTGGAGGGCTTTTTCAACCCTTCCAGCAAGCAGGTTAAAAAAGGGTAAAGCATGACTGAGTCTGTACAGGGCGACAGCGCGGTGTTGTTGCATTTCGTCATGAAGCTGGAAGACGGCTCTGTGGCAGAATCCACCCGCGCCAACGGTAAACCTGCGCTGTTTCGGCTCGGCGACGGTAGCCTGTCTGGCCCGCTGGAGCAGGCACTGTTGGGATTAAAAGCGGGTGAAAAACATCATTTCACGCTGGCGCCAGAAGATGCCTTTGGTAGCGTCAGCCCCGATCTTATCCAGTACTTTTCCCGTCGTGATTTTATCGATACGGGCGAGCCGGAGATCGGTGCCATCATGCTGTTTACCGGAATGGGCGGTAGTGAAATGCCGGGCGTGATTCGGGAGATTTCCGGTGATTCAATCACTGTGGATTTCAATCATCCGCTGGCAGGCCACCGCGTTCAGTTTGATATTGAGGTGCTGGATATCGATCCGGCACTGGAGGCGAACAATGCAAATTCTGCTGGCTAATCCACGTGGTTTTTGTGCGGGTGTCGATCGTGCCATCAGCATTGTTGAAAACGCACTCACCCTGTTTGGTGCGCCGGTTTATGTGCGTCATGAAGTGGTACATAACCGCTACGTGGTGGACAGCCTGCGTCAGCGCGGGGCCATTTTTATTGAGCAGATCGCGGAAGTGCCCGATGGCGCTATCCTGATCTTCTCTGCCCACGGCGTGTCTCAGGCGGTGCGCAATGAGGCGAAGGGGCGTGAGCTCACCGTCTTCGATGCCACCTGTCCCTTAGTCACTAAAGTTCATATGGAAGTCGCCCGTGCCAGCCGTCGGGGTGAAGAGTCGGTGTTGATTGGTCACGCAGGCCATCCGGAAGTGGAAGGCACCATGGGGCAGTACAATAACCCCAAGGGCGGGATGTATCTGGTGGAGTCGCCGGACGACGTCTGGAAACTGGACGTTAAAGATGACAACCGCCTGTCCTTTATGACCCAAACCACGTTGTCGGTGGATGATACGTCAGACGTGATTGATGCGCTGCGCGCCCGTTTCCCGAAAATCGTGGGGCCACGCAAAGACGATATTTGCTATGCCACCACCAACCGTCAGGAAGCCGTAAGGGCAATGTCGCAACAGGCCGATGTGGTGCTGGTGGTCGGATCGAAAAACTCGTCCAACTCCAATCGACTGGCCGAGCTGGCACAGCGCATGGGTAAAGCTGCCTATCTGATTGATGATGCGGCGGACATTCAGCCTGAGTGGGTAGTCTCTGTAGGTTGTGTTGGCGTTACGGCCGGTGCGTCAGCGCCCGATATTCTGGTTCAGAACGTGATTGCTCGCCTGCAGGAACTGGGCGGTGGCGAAGCGAGAGTGCTGGAAGGGCGGGAAGAAAACATTGTGTTTGAAGTCCCCAAAGAGTTGCGGGTTGACGTCCGCAATGTGCAGTAACCGCACACTCGCAGTTATTAAAAGGCCGACTCTGTTCGGCCTTTTTGCTTTTCAGACCAGGCCTGCGGCAGCTGAAATTGCTTTTACTGATAATCCGCCTTGCCTGGCATAAAAATTCTTATTATCCCTGATAAAGAGTGGCGCAGTTGTTATCTCATCGTTAACCTGATTGCGCTTGCATGCATAGTTTTGTTTTAGGAATGAATAAATATGAAGAATATCCGCATTGCCATCGTGGGCGCACCGGGGCGCATGGGGCGCAATCTCATCCAGGCGGTTGCGCAGATGGAAGGCGTTGAACTGGGCGCTGCATTAGCCCGTCCCGGATCGTCGTTGATCGGCAGCGACGCAGGCGAACTGGCCGGTACCGGCAACGCGGGCGTTATCCTGGGCGATGACTTACGCGCCGTGATCGATGATTTTGACGTCTTGATCGATTTTACCCGCCCCGAAGGAACGCTGGAGTACATGGCCATTTGTCGTGAGCACCGTAAGGCCATGATCATTGGTACCACAGGATTTGACGAAGCAGGCAAGGCAGCGATTCGTGATGCTGCGGCAGAGATTGGCATTGTGTTTGCCGCCAACTTCAGTATTGGCGTTAACCTGGTACTCAAGCTGCTGGAGAAAGCGGCCAAAGTCATGGGCGATTATGCGGATATTGAGATTATCGAAGCCCACCATCGCCACAAAGTGGATGCGCCTTCAGGGACCGCCCTGGCGATGGGCGAGGCAATTGCAGAGGCAATGGACTGGGAACTGGATGAACATGCCGTTTACAGCCGAGAAGGCCATACCGGCGAGCGTCATGCGAACACTATTGGTTTTGCCACCGTGCGAGCAGGCGACATTGTCGGGGAACATACGGCGATGTTTGCCGATGACGGTGAGCGCGTTGAGATAACCCACAAGGCTTCCAGCCGCATGACCTTTGCAAAGGGCGCGATAAAAGCAGCGTTATGGGTGAGTGAGAAGAAAACAGGGCTTTATGACATGCGCGACGTGCTGGATTTATCGAGTTTGTAATGGGTTTACCTGTGTGATGTGGTGATTTCAATCGCTAGTGAATTGATTGGAAAGGGCAATTTTTTAATTGCCCTTAATTTTATTTAAAATAAGGGGTTTGGCTAAATTTTTCAGTGAATGGCTTAAAATAAAGGTTATTACGTCCCTGTTTTTGTCATAAACCTGTTAATTTTGACCATTTGGTCAAAATTAATCGTGTGCACTATCAGAATAAACGTTGATTGCGATTGGCAAACGATTATTCGGCTGTGTTTACCCCTGTTTTTGCCGCTTATCCTCTGCATTTTCGTTCTGAGCCCGAAAAGATGTTAAAAATGTTGCTTCAGGGTGGACAAGTATCAGGACGATCATTAGAATGCGCGCAATTTGCCAAAAATTGACCACTCAGGCAGTTTTTGCATTGATTCAGATCACTATTATGAATTAATATGCAGATATTGTGACTGTTTATTCCCTGGAGGATGTTTTGATTAAGTCAGCGCTCTTGGTTCTGGAAGACGGAACCCAATTCCACGGTCGGGCCATCGGGGCTACAGGGTCGGCAGTGGGGGAAGTCGTTTTCAATACGTCAATGACCGGTTATCAAGAAATCCTCACTGATCCCTCCTATTCTCGCCAAATCGTTACTCTTACTTATCCCCATATCGGCAATGTTGGTGCAAACGCCGCCGACGAAGAATCCAGTCAAATTCATGCGCAGGGCCTGGTGATTCGTGACCTGCCGCTGATTGCCAGTAACTATCGCAGCGAAGAGAGCTTATCGGCTTATCTGCAGCGCAATAACATCGTCGCGATTGCCGATATTGATACCCGCAAGCTGACGCGTCTGCTGCGGGAAAAAGGGGCGCAGAACGGCTGTATCATCGCGGGCGACAACCTGGATGCCGCACTGGCCTTACAAAAAGCGCAGGCTTTCCCCGGCCTGAAAGGTATGGATCTGGCGAAAGAAGTGACAACGGCGGAAACCTACGCCTGGCAGCAGGGGAGCTGGACACTGGAAGGGGATTTACCGGAACAAACACCGGCGGAAGCCCTGCCCTACCATGTCGTGGCTTACGATTACGGTGCGAAGCGCAATATCCTGCGTATGCTGGTAGACCGTGGCTGCCGCCTGACGGTTGTGCCGGCCAAAACACCAGCCGAAACGGTACTGGCGATGAATCCGGATGGCATCTTCCTGTCTAACGGTCCTGGCGATCCTGAACCCTGCGACTATGCGATTGAAGCCATTCAGGCCTTTCTGAAAACGGATATTCCGGTATTCGGTATCTGCCTTGGTCATCAGTTGCTGGCTCTGGCCAGCGGTGCGAAGACCGTCAAGATGAAGCTGGGCCACCATGGTGGTAACCACCCGGTGAAAGATCTGGATAACAACCGCGTAATGATTACCGCGCAGAACCACGGTTTTGCCGTTGATGAAACCGATCTGCCCGCGAACCTGCGTGTTACCCATATCTCCCTGTTTGATAAGACCGTGCAGGGCATTCACCGCACCGATAAGCCAGCGTTTAGCTTCCAGGGTCACCCGGAAGCCAGCCCGGGACCGGGTGATGCCGCACCGCTGTTTGACCACTTTATTGAGTTGATTGACGCATTCCGTTCGAAAGCAAAGTAATCAGGAGCTAATCATGCCAAAACGTACAGACATAAAATCCATCCTGATTCTTGGTGCCGGTCCGATTGTGATCGGTCAGGCCTGCGAATTCGACTATTCCGGTGCCCAGGCTTGTAAAGCCCTGCGTGAAGAGGGTTACCGGGTTATTCTGGTCAACTCAAACCCGGCGACCATTATGACCGACCCGGAAATGGCCGATGCGACCTACATCGAGCCGATTCACTGGGAAGTGGTGCGTAAAATCATTGAAAAAGAGCGCCCGGATGCGGTGCTGCCCACCATGGGCGGCCAGACAGCGCTGAACTGTGCGCTGGAACTGGAACGTCAGGGCGTACTGGAAGAATTCGGCGTCACCATGATCGGTGCGACCGCCGATGCCATTGATAAAGCAGAAGACCGTCGTCGCTTCGATGTGGCGATGAAAAGCATTGGCCTGGATACGGCGCGCTCCGGTATTGCGCACACCATGGATGAAGCGCTGGCGGTGGCTGCAGACGTCGGCTTTCCCTGCATTATCCGTCCGTCTTTCACCATGGGTGGCACCGGCGGCGGTATCGCCTATAACCGCGAAGAGTTTGAAGAGATCTGCGAACGCGGCCTCGACCTTTCTCCTACCAACGAGTTGTTAATTGACGAATCGCTGATTGGCTGGAAAGAGTACGAGATGGAAGTGGTACGTGACAAAAACGACAACTGCATTATCGTCTGCTCCATCGAAAACTTTGACGCCATGGGCATTCACACCGGTGATTCCATTACGGTTGCGCCAGCACAGACGCTGACCGATAAGGAATACCAGATTATGCGTAACGCCTCGCTGGCGGTACTGCGTGAGATTGGTGTCGAAACCGGCGGTTCCAACGTACAGTTTGCGGTGAACCCAAAAAATGGTCGCCTGATCGTTATCGAGATGAACCCCCGTGTGTCGCGCTCCTCGGCACTGGCCTCTAAAGCGACCGGCTTCCCGATTGCGAAAGTGGCAGCGAAACTGGCGGTTGGCTATACGCTGGATGAACTGATGAACGACATTACCGGTGGACGCACGCCGGCCTCGTTTGAGCCTTCAATCGATTACGTCGTCACGAAGATCCCTCGCTTCAACTTTGAAAAATTTGCCGGTGCGAATGACCGCCTGACCACGCAGATGAAATCTGTGGGTGAAGTCATGGCGATCGGTCGTACCTTCCAGGAGTCGATGCAGAAAGCGCTGCGCGGCCTGGAAGTCGGGGCGAATGGCTTCGACCCGAAAGTTCACCTGGACGACGCAGAGGCGTTAACCCGTATCCGCCGTGAGCTGAAAGATGCCGGTTCGGATCGTATCTGGTACATCGCCGATGCCTTCCGCGCGGGGATGTCTGTAGACGGCGTATTTAACCTCACCAACATTGACCGCTGGTTCCTGGTGCAGATTGAAGAGCTGGTGCGCCTGGAAGAGCAGGTTGCGCGTGAAGGCATGAACGGCCTCAACGTCGATTTCCTGCGTGCGCTGAAGCGTAAAGGTTTTGCGGATGCGCGTCTGGCTTCACTGGCGGGCGTAGCGGAAGGTGAAATTCGTAAATTGCGTCAGCAACATAATCTGCACCCGGTTTATAAGCGTGTCGATACCTGCGCAGCAGAATTCTCTACCGATACGGCTTACATGTACTCCACCTATGAAGAAGAGTGCGAAGCGAATCCTAATCAGGATCGTGACAAAATCATGGTGCTGGGTGGCGGACCAAACCGTATTGGCCAGGGCATTGAGTTTGACTACTGCTGCGTTCATGCGGCGCTGGCGCTGCGTGAAGATGGTTTTGAAACCATCATGGTGAACTGTAACCCGGAAACCGTCTCGACGGATTATGACACCTCCGACCGCCTCTACTTCGAGCCGGTTACGCTTGAAGACGTGCTGGAAATCGTACGCATCGAAAAACCGAAAGGGGTGATCGTGCAGTACGGCGGTCAGACGCCGCTGAAACTGGCTCGCGCCCTGGAAGCGGCAGGCGTACCGGTGATCGGTACCAGCCCGGACGCTATCGACCGGGCAGAAGATCGCGAACGCTTCCAGCAGGCCGTTGACCGTCTGAACCTGAAGCAGCCGGCTAACGCCACCGTTGCCACGCTGGAGCAGGCCGTAGAGAAAGCCGCCGGCATTGGTTATCCGCTGGTGGTGCGTCCTTCCTACGTGCTGGGCGGACGTGCAATGGAAATCGTCTATGACGAAATCGATCTGAAACGTTACTTCCAGACGGCGGTGTCGGTTTCCAACGATGCACCCGTCTTGCTGGATCGTTTCCTTGATGACGCCGTAGAAGTTGATGTCGATGCCATTTGCGACGGCGAACGCGTACTGATTGGCGGCATCATGGAGCATATCGAGCAGGCAGGCGTCCACTCGGGTGACTCCGCGTGTTCTCTGCCAGCCTATACGCTGAGCGAAGAGATTCAAAACGTGATGCGCCAGCAGGTCGAAAAACTGGCGTTTGAGCTGAGCGTGCGCGGTTTGATGAACGTGCAGTTCGCGGTGAAAGACAACGAAGTCTACCTGATCGAAGTGAACCCACGTGCCGCGCGTACCGTGCCTTTCGTGTCAAAAGCGACAGGCGTCCCGCTGGCGAAGGTTGCCGCGCGCGTGATGGCAGGCAAAACGCTGGCAGAGCAGGGCGTAACCAAAGAGGTGATCCCACCTTATTACTCTGTTAAAGAAGTCGTGCTGCCCTTTAACAAGTTCCAGGGTGTTGACCCGATTCTCGGTCCGGAAATGCGTTCAACCGGTGAAGTCATGGGCGTGGGCCGGACCTTCGCTGAAGCCTTTGCCAAAGCGATGCTGGGCGCGCAGAGCAACATGAAGAAAACCGGACGTGCCCTGTTGTCCGTGCGTGAGGGCGATAAGAAACGTATCGTCGATTTGGCCGCTAAGCTGCAGAAGTTTGGCTTTGAGCTGGATGCCACTCACGGTACGGCTGTGGTGCTGGGCGAGGCGGGCATTAATCCTCGTCTGGTTAACAAGGTTCATGAAGGTCGTCCACATATTCAGGACCGCCTGAAGAACGGCGAATATGCCTACATCGTGAATACCACAGCAGGTCGCCAGGCGATTGAAGACTCCAAGCTGATTCGCCGCAGTGCGCTGCAATATAAAGTGCATTACGACACCACGTTGAACGGGGGTTTTGCAACGGCGATGGCGCTCAATGCGGACCCAACGGAAAAAGTGATTTCAGTCCAGGAGATGCACGCACAAATCCTTGCGCAGAAATAGCGCAGGCTGATCGCGCGTCATCGCCCCTGTGGGGGATCGTCTGTCAGTAGGCTGACAGACCGTCCTGCCTGCAGGGGCTTTTTTGTGTTTAATCCCAGGAAGCCTGTCGGGACAACATCGGCCAGCAGGCCGTTGCATTGCGCGCAAAGAGCGGCGTCAGCGGCTGTTTTACAGATGGCGGAAATACGGTTCCTGCTATCGGCGGTCAGTGGCAAGCGAAGACTTCATCAAGGTGAGGTGCCGCAGGCATTATTGCTGGGGCTGGGTTTTATCAGACCGCTGTTCATAGCCGATCAGACAAACTCTGTTAAACCCTATTTAAATTCAGCGCAATACAGGCTGTTAATCATGATGGCTGGTGCTGAATAACACGCTGTTCTGTATTTGGTTTTACCTGTTCTTTTCAAAATCATGACAAATTACGAATAAAAAGATGTTTAATCCTGCTTTGCGAAACGTGGCGCACTAAATAGGGATATGTTGTCATTTAAATACTTGTTAATAATATCAACTCATTCCCTGTTGATTCCTCTTTCTCTGCCTTCTCCTGGCCATTTGACTGTTATTAAACAGATTTTAAACGAACCTGCATTGCTGTCGATCACGCCTGATAATCAACTGTTCAGTTGTTCCGCTTAACTTTAAGATGCCCTGTGTTTTGCAAGGTTTTACGTTTTCAGAGAACAACCTCGTTTTTCTGAAGTTTAAAGACTTAATTAAGAGCTCGTGTTTAATATGTTTATTCCCAAATTTTTCAGGTGGGGACAGTGCTCTTTTGACGATTATCAAATAGCCTGTAATAGTTTTGGTTACAACTGCGAGTCAGCGCCGGGATTTATTGCATTTAAAATGCGACATGAGCAGTCCTTTGAGTTTTATGCTTATAAACGTAAAGGCAAAATAGTGGGGAGCGTTTGCGTCGAAAATGGCTGGCTTGCCAACGACGGCAGACACCGGCAACGTTCTCTTCCCGCACTGCTTACACCGTCAACATCCGTCTATGTGCCTTTTTGCAACGAGGTTCCGCAAAAGGTGCTTTTACCTTTCCGTTGTAAGTCGCTGCATCACTTGCAGAGTCAGCGGTTTCTTAATACGTCTTATGGCCTGTTGAGTAAAAGCCATGCTGCTTTTACCAAGAACCCTGCCGCCGACTTTTCCCGGAAAACCGTCTCCACGCGGGAACGTGAGTTACGAAAGTTTCTTAATGACGGGGGCAGTTTTCTCAACGTCAGCCAGCTGGATGGCGAACACATTTTTGACGTATTTGAGACCCTTTACCAGGCGAGACGAAATCAGGCTATCGCTGACAGGGAAATCAATAAAGCGTTCTTCCGGGAATTTCAGCCTTGTTTCAAAGGCTACATCATGTTCCTGAATAATGAACCTGTTGCGCTGCAGCTGTTGTTATCCGTATCCAGCTGCGCCGGGATGTTCGTTGATTTTATTAATATCGGCTACCGGATGGACAGCAACGCAGGCGCTGTGGGTACGATGTTGATGTGGAAGAACCTGACGTCTGTGTATCAGGACGCTGCCGATACGCAGCTCCCGCTCTATTACTCCTATGGATCGATGTCCGGGGACTATAAAAACCGGTGGTGCCATTCGGTCAATAATGGTCGTGTCATTATCTGATTGCTCAGATCGGCAAGGCCGCATTGTTGCCCGTCTGAGTCAGTCGATGATATTGGGAATGCGACTGCGCGAGGCGAAACGCCCTTTATTCATGCCCGCGCCATCGGGCGTTGCCCGCCAAACAGGCCTTTTTCGCATTATTCTGCACACTTTCCCCTGCCAGCGCGGTGGCAGGGGAAACGTGCCTGCTACATCTGTCAGGGGATAATCTTCGCCGTTCTGAACTGAGTAAAGAGACGGATAAACATCTCATCGGTCGCACGAAAATCCGTAAACCCCGCCCGCCGCAGTTTGCTGCCATCACCAAACATGTCGTAATCCCAGCTAAACACAAAGTCTGCGAACTGACCGTTACTCAACTTCATGATATCAGGCTCGACCAACAGCATTTTTTCAGCCAGAGCCTGCCAGGTCTTGCGGTAATCGCTAAAGAGTTGCTGAAACGACAGCTGGACCGGCGGGGCCATCTCCAGTTCAAACCAGCCCGCAATGACCGGCCAGAGTTCACTCCACCGCCAGATGTCACCGTTGTTAACATTGAATGCCTGATTTCTGGCGGCAGGGGCGGTCGAGGCCCACAGCGTGGCGGCGGAAAGTAAGCCGTCATCCGTATGATCGACAATGCTATGCCAGGCTGCTTGTGACCCGGGAAATCGCAGGGGCAGGCTCTGCGCTTTGCACAGTGAGGCATATATCGCGATACTCAGCGCAAGATTCATGGTATTGCCGGGTAATGCGCTGCCAACCACGCCGGGGCGAAGCGCATGCCAGTTCCAGGTTTTATTGCGCTGAAAGTCGCTTAGCCAGGCCTGTTGCGCCGTATTGAATTCCGCGCCGGGAATGGCAGCATCATTTTCTCTGGCGGGCGTTTTAAAGGGGCCAAGGTGAGCGCCGTAAATTTTGTAGCCCTGCATCAGGCTCACCGTTTCCAGCGGGGCAACTTTCTCAACCTGGGTGACCAGATTACGCAGCAGGGTCACGTTGGGTTCAACCATCTCCTGCCAGTTGGCGGCATTAAGCCAGGCGCTATAGAAAATATGTGTCACGTTACTCAGTGGCGTAAGGGCACGCGCGCTGTCTTTCTCATCCAGCAGATCGACTTTTACAAACGGGACCGCGCCATGCCGATCGGTGCCTGAACGTGACAGTCCGATAACCTGCCACGCATTCTGCAACAACGTTTTGACCAACTGGCTGCCGACAATACCGCTTGCGCCAGCCACCAGTGCAACTTTAGATTGAGGCTTCTGTGACATTTTCTTTCCTCCGGTTAGGTTGCAGACAGCGTGATATAAATTTCTTTTCGCCGATATCCCCGCAAGCTGATGTCACTTATAAGAGAAATGCGTAAATGAATAACAAGCTCAATGCCATTCGCACCTTTTTACGTGTAGCCGAGGCCGGTTCCTTCTCTGCCGCCGCGCGCCAGTTGGGTATCAAGCAGTCAGCGGTCAGTCAGCAGATCGTCGCACTTGAGGCCGAGCTGGGCGTCGTCTTGCTGCACCGAACGACGCGCGTGATGGTACTGACGGCGCAAGGGGAATATTACCGTGGCCAGATGCGGCCGATACTTGAGGCGATGCTGGCAGTCGAGAGCCAGTTGTCTTCTGCCACGCAGCAGTGGCAAGGCAAGGTAAACATCCAGTTGCCCGGCGGGTTAGGGCGGCTTTTTCTTCCCCACCTGCTCGCGCTGCAAAAGGCGAATCCGGGGTTGAATCTGACGCTGTCGCTCGACGACCGGATATCTGACCTGGCCAGAGAAGGCGTGGATATTGCCTTCCGACTGACCCATGACGCACCGGATGTGTTTCCGGCAAGGAAGATCGCCCGAATTGAAACGCCGCTTTTCGCGTCACCGCGTTTTCCGCCAATCGTTTCGCTGGATGCGCTGGCGCTTCACCCGCATGTTCGCTTTAGCAGCATCGACGAGTCTGCGCCATTACGGCTTGTCAGAGATGATGAAACCGTGGAGCTGGCGGTGAATACGGTCTTCAGGGCAAACAGCAGTGAGGGATTATTGCAGGCATTGCAGGCGGACATCGGTGTCGGTGGTATGCAGCTACCGCTTGCAATGGAGGCACTGAAATCCGGCTCGCTTGTCAGGGTTTTACCCGCTTATCGCCATCCTGACCGCTTTCTGTATGCCGTTTTTCCGGATGCACGCTTTATTCCTGTCAGGGTAAGAGGCATCGCCACGTTAATCGAAAAGGTGCTGGCCAACCTGCCCGGGGTAAACTGAACGTCTCTGTGCGGACGGCATGAAGCGGCGGGAGATAAGAGCGGCCTGAGGGGGAAATCGCACAGGACAAACCCGGTATGCGTGGCGTCCTGTTAGCTTGACGTTAATATGCTTAAGTTAATTTGATTTAATTTTTAGCCAATCATGCCTAATCCGCTGATTCGCACAAATCTATAATATAAAAAACTACCAGGCTGACATTCACCGTTGTAATATCCGGCTCGCTCATTAATAGAGCCTAAACAGGATATTAATAACAATGAAAGCGCGTTTTTTTTCACTGAGTGCAGTGGCTGCACTGTTGGCCCTGGTGTCTTTTTCCAGCCAGGCTGAAATCACTCTTCTTAAACAAGACCCACAAGCAGGCGATCCCCTTAGCCGTCTCGATTTTAAATTCGGTGGCAGCATTCGTCCCCAGTTCAACCATCAAACCGGCGGGAAGGATCAGTCCTACAAGCGTAACGGCTTTGACGGTGGTTCCCGTTTCCGCTTTAGCGCGGATTACTACCTGTTCGACGATATCAGCTGGACCAGCTACTACGAGCTGGGCGTTAACATTCCGGCCGTATTCAACTGGGATAATCACTACGCTGAAGGGGCGCATGAAACCACGCGTCGCCAGCTCTATACGGGCCTGAAAAGTAAAACCTGGGGCCAGTTGACCTTCGGTCAGCAGAACAGCGTGTATTACGACGTTGTGGGTGCCAAGACGGATATCTGGGATTACGACATGCTGGCCCAGGCACCGGGTAACGGCATTAACGGTGATTACGACGGTTCATACCGCTCACGCAAGCAGCTGAAATACAAAAACAGTTATGGTGCATTTGATGTTTATGCCTCTTACCTGTTTAGCGATAACGAATATTTGCCGGGCAACGGACTGCGCTATAAGCGTCAGGGCGGCGGCTCGCTGGGTGTGAATTACAACATCACGAACAATCTGGCCTGGGGCACCGCGTGGAACTACACCCGCGCCACCATGCGTAATCCTGTCACCGGCGACAATAAAGATTACGACCAGAACATCTTTGGTACCGCATTAAGCTGGACGCCAGGCAACTGGACCCTGTCAGCAGGAGGCGGCTGGTACCAGAATTTCCTGACGACCAGACAGCGCGATGTGAATAACTATTTTGCTGATGATGCCTGGGGCATTGAATATTATGCCGGTTATAAAATTCCGGTTGCGCAGTATGGCGTCAAAGCCGTTCAGCCTTATGTCATGGGTGACCGCTTAGAATATGTGAATGGCCGCAATTACCAGCGCATTGATAACGGTCTGGGCGTAACCCTGTTCCTGGACTACGGTTTCCGTGTTGATTACGAACATGTCTTCACGTCGAGCACGGACAATCAGGGCGATATGAATCTGGTTCGTTTCCGCTACGATTTCTGATGACCTGCCACGGCTCCCACGGGAGCCGTTTTATTCTCTCTGTTTATCGCGACGCGGCACCATTATCTGGCGACTTTTGGGGCGCGTGGCCCGTCTTACGGAGTAAAACCCTGCACAAAGTCTGAAATACGGTGGCAATGCCGCTTTATGCAATAACCCCCTTTCGCCTATCGACGAAGGTTTAACCTTTACGTATCATGGCGCCTGTTTTTTTCAGCGAGCCTTTTAACATGATTAGTCTTATCGCGGCATTAGCAGCAGATCGCATTATTGGAATGGAAAACGCCATGCCGTGGGACCTGCCTGCAGATCTGGCGTGGTTTAAGCGTAACACCCTGAAAAAACCAGTGATTATGGGCCGACTGACCTTTGAATCGATTGGTCGTCCATTGCCTGGCAGGCTGAATATTGTGGTCAGCAGCAAGCCGGGTAAAGCGGAAGGCGTCACCTGGGTGACATCGCTGGATGATGCGATCAACGCGGCGGGTGACGCTGAAGAGATCATGGTAATTGGCGGTGGTCGTATCTATGCGCAAATGCTGGCGCGCGCCGACCGTCTTTATCTGACGCACATTGATGCGGAAGTCGAAGGTGATACGCAATTCCCGGATTACGAACCGGATGAGTGGCACTCGACGTTCAGTGAGTTTCATGATGCGGATGCGCAGAACTCCCACAGTTACTGCTTCGAGATTCTTGAACGCCGCCGTTAATGAATACGCAGTAAAAAAAACGCCTTGTCATAACAAGGCGTTTTTTTATGGCTGCGGATTAGCGGGCTGACTGCTGCGGAGCAAGGTCGTCCGGTAAGGATAACTGGCGGTTCGATGGCTGAACGTAATAGCGTTGCGTTTCCCAGTGCAGGAGCGTCAGGTTACCGCCCCAGCAGCAACCGGTATCCAGACCGATAATACCTGCCGGCGTGCCTTTACCCTCAAGTGACGCCCAGTGACCAAAGACAATCGTGTGATCGCGTGCGACCGGGCCTTCAATCATAAACCAGGGCTTTAAAGGCGGCGGCGCGGATTCCGGCGCATCCTTACAGATCATATCTAACTGACCATTGGGAAAGCAGAAGCGCATCCGGGTCAGGGCGTTGGTGGAGAAACGCAGGCGTGCCAGACCGGTCAGAGAGTCGTTCCAGTTGTTAGGCATGTCACCATACATCGCATCAAGAAACAGCGGATAGCTGTCACTGGACAGCACGGCTTCCACTTCGCGTGCACAGCGTTGCGCTGTATCCAAATCCCACTGCGGGGTAATCCCGGCATGGCCCATCACCAGTTTTTTCTCTTCATCCACCTGAAGCAGCGGCTGACGGCGCAGCCAGTTGATCAGCTCATCAGCATCTTCCGCTTCCAGCAGCGGCGTCAGGCGATCTTTTGGCTTATTACGGCTGATACCGGCATAGACAGCCAGCAGATGCAGATCGTGATTACCCAGCACCAGACGAACACTGTCACCCAGTGACTTGACGTAGCGCAGAACGTCCAGCGAGCCAGGGCCCCGCGCGACCAGATCACCCGTCAGCCATAATGTATCCTGACTGGGATCATAGTTAACCTGGTTTAGCAGAGCACGTAATTCATCGTAACAACCGTGAACGTCGCCAATCAGGTAAGTATTCATAGAGGATTATCCAACTAAAACAGTCGCCCGAGACACGGGCGAGAGACATCAAAATCAATGAATATGGGTTTGAATCGCGAGGCGGAATACCGGGATTTCAACGTGGAATTCGTCGCCTTGCTCATCGACCATCACATAGTGACCTTGCATGGTGCCCATTGGGGTTTCAAGAACAGCACCACTGGTGTACTGATATTCATTTCCCGGCGCAATATGCGGCTGTTCGCCGATCACGCCTTCACCCTGAACTTCTGTTTCACGGCCGTTACCGTTCGTAATTAGCCAGTAACGCCTGAGCAGTTGCACAGAAGACCGGCCTACGTTGCGAATCGTGACGGTATAAGCAAAGACATAGCGCTCTTCGTCCGGTGAGGACTGAGAGGCGACATACAGACTTTGTACGTGTAGCGATACGCGGGCCGGTTCACTCATGGGTTACTCCTGGGTTTTATCCAGATGGTCTGCCAGCCAGTTTGCTAACTGGCAATACTGTGCAACCGAAACATTCTCGGCACGTAAGCCGGTATCGATCGCCAGCGCGTCCAGCGCGCCTGCCTCTACCATATGGCTCAGGCTGTTGCGCAGTGTTTTACGGCGTTTACCGAATGCTTCAGTGGTTATACGGCTCAGAATACGCACGTCTTTAACCGGATGAGGCGGTGCCATATAAGGCACTAACCGCACGACCGCCGAATCCACTTTCGGTGGCGGGGTAAAGGAGTGCGGCGGAACTTCCAGCACCGGAATGATCTGACAATAGTACTGAGCCATGACGCTCAGACGACCATAGGCTTTACTGCCAGGACCGGCAACCAGACGATTAACCACCTCTTTCTGCAGCATAAAGTGCATATCTTTAATCGAACCAGTATAGCTGAACAGATGGAACATCAGCGGGGTCGAGATATTGTACGGCAGGTTACCAAAGACACGCAGCGGCTGGCCTTTCTCTTTGGCCAGCGCGGCGAAATCAAACGTCATGGCATCCTGCTGAAAAATCGTCAGCTTGGGGCCCAAAAACGGATGGGTTTGCAGGCGTGCAGCAAGATCGCGATCTAACTCCACCACCGTTAAACTGTCGAGGCGTTCGCCTACCGGTTCAGTGAGTGCACCAAGGCCGGGGCCAATTTCCACTATCGCCTGATCGCGTTGTGGGTGAATGGCGGAGACGATACTGTCGATAATATATTGATCGTTCAGGAAGTTCTGCCCGAAACGTTTACGGGCGTAGTGCCCCTGATGGACGCGATTATTCATTACTGCTCTTGATCATAGTGATGGCGAGGTTAAGCGCCGTGATAAAGCTGCCCGCGTCAGCCTGACCCAGGCCGGCTAATTCAAGCGCGGTGCCGTGGTCAACTGAGGTGCGGATAAACGGCAGGCCGAGGGTAATATTGACCGCCCGACCAAATCCCTGAAACTTGAGTACCGGTAAACCCTGATCGTGGTACATCGCCAGCACTGCATCGGCATGTTGCAGATATTTCGGCTGGAACAGGGTATCCGCAGGCAGCGGACCGGTCAGTTGTATGCCTTGCTGACGAAGTTCATTCAATGCCGGGATGATCGTATCTATCTCTTCCCGCCCCATGTGACCGCCTTCTCCCGCATGAGGATTCAGTCCGCAGACAAAAATATGCGGCTGGGCAATGGCAAACTTATTTCTGAGATCCTGATGCAGGATCGTGATCACTTCATGCAGACAATCACGGGTAACGGCGGCGGCAACGTCTTTTAACGGCAGATGGGTGGTGGCCAGAGCCACACGGAGCTGCTCAGTCGCCAACATCATCACCACGCGCTGAGCACCTGCACGATCGGCAAAAAATTCGGTATGACCGGTAAACGGAATGCCCGCGTCGTTAATCACGCCTTTGTGCACGGGGCCGGTAATTAAGGCCGAAAACTCCCCGGATAAGCACCCGTCACAGGCGCGGGCCAGGGTTTCCAGCACGTAGTTGCTGTTGGCGACGCATAGCGTGCCTGGCGTGACCGGCTGCGGTAGCTCAACGGGAAGGACGGTAAGCGTGCCGGCCTGTTGCGGTTCGGCTGTGCGGGCGGGATCGTAAACGCGCAACGTCAACGGCAACCTCAGCTGTGCTGCACGTTGCAGCAACAGATGAGGGGACGCACAGACAACCAGTTCAACGGGCCAGGCCTGCTGGGCCAGTTGAACGGCAAGATCGGGACCAATCCCGGCGGGTTCGCCGGGCGTGATCACCACACGAAAATCACTGCGCATTGTTATCCAGGATTTTCACGTAAGCCCCGGCGCGCTGTTCCTGCATCCAGGTTTGCGCTTCTTCCGCAAACTTACGGTTAAACAGCATGCGATAGGCGCGCTCTTTCTGGGCCGCATCGGTTTTATCAACCTGGCGAGTATCCAGCAGTTGAATCAGGTGCCAACCAAAAGAGGAGTGAACCGGCTGGCTGGTTTCGCCTTTTTTCAGACGCAGCAACGCATCGCGGAAAGCCGGATCGTACGCTTCTGGTGAGGTCCAGCCCAGATCGCCACCCTGATTTGCGGAACCTGGATCGTCAGAGAACTGCTTGGCTGCCGCGGCAAAGGTGGTTTTACCACTGCGAATATCGGCAGCAATCTGCTCCAGCCTGGCGCGAGCCTGATCGTCGGTCATGATCGGAGAAGGCTTCAACAGAATGTGACGCGCATGTACTTCGGTCACAGAGACATTTTTGCTCTCGCCGCGCAGGTCGTTCACTTTCAAAATATGGAAACCTACACCTGAGCGGATAGGGCCAACAATATCGCCTTTCTTCGCCGTGGTCAGCGCCTGAGCAAACAGGGTAGGCAGCTCTTCGATTTTCGCCCAGCCCATATTACCGCCTTTCAGCGCCTGAGAGTCGGCGGAGTAGGTTACGGCCAGCTTGCCAAAGTCCGCACCACCTTTCAGTTCGGTCATCAGCTGTTTTGCCAGCTTTTCCTGATCGTCAACCTGCTGCTGCGTCGGGTTTTCCGGCAGTGGCAGCAGAATGTGACTGATGTTCATTTCCGTGCCCTGGGTGTTCTGCGCGCCAACCTGCTGCGCCAGCGTATCGACTTCCTGCGGCAGGATCGTGACCCGACGGCGTACTTCATTATTGCGCACTTCCGAGATCAGCATCTCTTTACGAATCTGAGCCCGATAGGTGTTGTAGTTCATTCCATCGTAAGCCAGGCGGCTACGCAGTTGATCAACGCTCATGCGGTTTTGCGCGGCAATATTCTGGATAGCCTGATCCAGTTGCTGATCGCTGATTTGCAAACCGGCTTTATCGCCCAGCTGCATAATAATCGCGTCCATGATCTCACGTTCGAGGATCTGATGGCGCAACGTTTTGTCATCGGGCAACTGCTGACCTGCTTGCTTCGCCTGAGATTTAACGGTGCTCATCATGCTGTCCACATCACTCTCCAGGACCACACCGTTATTCACTACAGCTGCAACTTTATCAACCACTTGTGGTGCTGCGAACACGGTGTTGGCACTTATCGCCACACCAAGAATCAGCATTCTCCAGTTCTTCATACTTTATCCATTATTGGTTCCGCACTGCGGGATTGCCTGTCAAACATCACAACATCAGAATGCATGCTGATAAGGGATGATTCCCTGAGCCAGCATCTGGCCGGTGCCCAGCCCATAATTTGAACTCAGGCCACGTAACTCAATGTTGAATGAGATTTGGTTGTCATACTTACTGTCGTTGTTTTGCCAACCGTTGATTTTGCGTTCATAGCCCAGACGAACCGCGTAACAACAAGAGCTGTACTGCAGGCCAACCAACTGTGATGCAGGACGATTATTACGCGTATCATAGTAATACGCGCCAACCACCGACCAGGCGTCATGGATCGGCCAGCTCGCCGTCGTACCAACTTGTGAAATCCCGTTTTTATAAATCGGGTTATTCACCAGTGAGCTGTCATTAAGCGCAGAAGCAACATACTCCGGGCTACTGTAACGGTAGCTCAACTGCACCATACGGTCAGCGTCACGACGGTATTCCAGCACGGTATTACCCTGCGCGACGTTATTCAGGCGGGTATCGTATTGCAGCCCGCCACGCACGCCCCAACGATCGCTTATCTTCCAGTAGCTGTCACCTGCCCACAGGAGACTGCCGGTATCATCTTCTTTGTTGACCTGGTTAACGCCCGTACGAGAAGGCGTAAACGAATAGATTTGACCCACAGAAACGTTAAAACGTTCAACCAGATCGGTATCATAAATTCGTGTCGTCACACCGGTTGCAACCTGGTTGGCCGATGCGATGCGATCCAGACCGCTGTATGAGCGATCGCGGAACAGGCCGGTATAGTCGGTTTGCAACAGGGTGGAGTCGTAAGGATAGATATCACTCTGGTCACGATACGGGATATAGAGGTACTGAACCCGGGGTTCCAGCGTCTGGGTATAACCCTGCGCCCAGTCCATATCACGGTCAAACACCATGCGACCGTCGACCTTAAACTGAGGCAAGGTGCGGTTGACGGAGTCTTTCAGCACACCACTGGTGGTGCTGCTCGGTGCAAAGTTAGTGTTGTAGTAATCAACATCTTTTTGCTGGTAGTGCGTCGCCAGAAACTTGGCTTCGGTATCCAGGCTGGCCCAGCCGTTTGATAACGGCAGATTGATGGTGGGCTCAACATGTAAACGTGTGGTTTCAGGGAAACTACTGTTTACGTTGGTGAACTTCACAGCCTGCGCATAAATGCGCGTGTCAAACGGGCCGACATCGTTCTGATACCAGTTCACATCCAGTTGCGGGAAGGCGCGATAGACGTTGCTGTTGCTGGTATTACCAAAAATCTGGAAGTCTTTGGTCGACAGGGTCGCGTCCCAGTTGGTATCCGCGTAGCCCACGCTAAATTTCTGCGAGGCGTAACCGTCAGTCGAGCTGTAATAAGGTGAGGTCAGATCGTTGAAATAATACTGATCGCTGACTTTGGTGTAGTCAGCGCTAAAACGCCAGTGCTGGTCATAAACACCTGAATGGCGCCAGTAAAATAACCAGCGGTCGGAACTGTCATTTTGGGCGATGCCGCGCGCGGCTTTATCGTTGTCGTACTGCTTATCCGATGCCAGATAGTCGAACTCAACGATGCCTGCACCCGCCTGGGTCAGGTAGCGGAATTCATTCTGCAATTGCAGCCCGCGCTTACTCATGTAATGCGGCGTAATGGTGGCATCCGCCTGCGGCGCGATGTTCCAGTAATAAGGCAGAATGAATTCAAAACCGTTGCTGCTGCCGTATTTGGCGTTGGGGATCAGGAAGCCTGAACGGCGGCGGTCGCCCAGCGGCAGCTGCATATAGGGACTGTAGAATACGGGAACCGAACCGAGCTTAAAGCGCGCATTCCAGATTTCAGCAACCTCTTCCTGACGATCCTGAATAATCTCAGAACCGGCAACGCTCCAGCTGTTACTGCCAGGCAGACAGGAGGTGAAGGTTCCGTTTTCCATAATGGTGTAACGGTTTTCTCCGCGCAGCTTCATTTGATCGCCAGTGCCTCGCCCCTGGCGGTCTACCATCTGATAATCGCCGTTCCATACGTTCGTATCTTTGGTATTAAGATTTGACCAGGCTTTCGGACCTTTCAGGATGACCTGATTGTCATCGTAGTGCACATTACCTAGCGCATCCACAGTACGGACGGGAACCGTCTGCCCTTCGGGCTGGCGTTGATGAAGCTGGACTTCGTCTGCCAGCATGCGGCTGTTGCCTTGCTTAACATCCACATCACCTGTGAATACCGCATCGTCAGGGTAGTTGCCTTTCAGTGAATCCGAGTGAATAGTAACGGGCAGCTGATTAGGATCGCCGTTAACCAGGGGACGATTGTAACTGGGTACGCCCAACATACACTGCGACATTAAATCGTCGGCGAAGGCTTGCTGGCTAATGGCTGCGCCGATCATGGTGGCCAGCAGAGTAGGTATATGTTTTTTCATACGCGGTATCGAAAATTCCATGAAAACTGGCATCATGCCGACAATCGGGTCAGAGACTAACGCACTGCCTGGCGTTGTGCCAGTGTTAATCCTTTTCTGTCCGCGCTGCCGTTAGGCGCTGAGATAAATGACAGGTATGATAATGCAATTTTCAGCCGTAAGCATGGCGAATTGAGGAGTTTATGCGCTACTGGGGAAAAGTTATAGGTTTAGTGCTTGGATTGCTGTCCGGCGCAGGCTTTTGGGGAATTGTAATTGGTCTGATCGTTGGGCATGGATTTGATAAGGTTCGCGGTGCGCAGAGCAAGGCTTACTTCTCAAATAATCAGACCCGGCAGTCACTGTTTTTCAGTACGACTTTTCAGGTCATGGGGCACTTAACCAAGTCCAAAGGGCGCGTAACCGAAGCGGATATCCAGATTGCCTCGCTGTTTATGGATCGCATGCAGTTGCACGGAGAGGCCCGAACGGCTGCTCAGCGTGCTTTTCGTGAAGGCAAACAGGGCGAGTATCCGTTACGTAATAAATTGCGTGAATTGCGCAGCGCCTGCTTCGGCCGTTTTGATCTGATTAGGATGTTTCTGGAAATTCAGATTCAGGCGGCCTTTGCCGATGGCTCACTGCATCCCAATGAACGTCAGGTGCTGTATGTGATTGGTGAAGAACTGGGGATTTCACGCAGCCAGTTCGACCAGTTTCTGCGCATGATGGAAGGGGGCCAGCAGTTCGGCGGCGGCCGCAGCTACTCGCAACAGAGTGGCTTTCAGCAGGCGCAACGTGGCCCGACGCTCTCGGATGCCTGCAATGTGTTGGGCGTGAAAACGACGGATGATGCCACCACCATTAAACGCGCCTATCGCAAGCTGATGAGTGAACATCACCCGGATAAGCTGGTGGCGAAAGGCCTGCCGCCAGAAATGATGGAAATGGCCAAACAGAAAGCGCAGGACATTCAGTCAGCTTACGATCTGATTCGCAAAGAAAAAGGGTTTAAGTAAGCGGTTGATGCGCGCCCGGGCGAATGGCCAGGGCGCGCGAATACCAGGCATGGCGCGCGGGTTAAAAATCGGCAGGCTGTCTGAAGGTCATGGCATTACCAAACGCTGGGTGCGTAATGGTTAATGATTCGGCATGCAGCAGAAGGCGTTCTGCCATGGCTTTTGCTTCCTGATGGGCATAAAAACCGTCCCCCAGAATCGGATGGCCCAGCGCCAGCATATGCACGCGCAGCTGGTGCGACCGCCCGGTAATCGGCTTCAGTACAACGCGGGCGCTGTTATCTTCGCGATATTCAATCACCTGATAGTCGGTTTGTGCCGACTTGCCGGTCTCGAAACACACTTTTTGTTTTGGGCGATTTGGCCAGTCGCAAATCAGCGGTAAATCCACCACGCCTTTCTCGTGGGCCGGATGGCCCCAGATCCGAGCCACATAGGTCTTCGCGGGTTCGCGCTCGCGAAACTGGCGTTTAAGCTCGCGTTCGGCGGCTTTCGTCAGGGCAACCACTATCACGCCACTGGTCGCCATATCCAGCCGGTGCACGGACTCAGCCTCGGGATAATCGCGTTGAATCCGCGTCATCACGCTGTCTTTGTGCTCTTCAAGCCGGCCGGGTACCGAAAGCAGGCCGCTGGGCTTATTCACCACCATGATGTGGGCATCCTGATACAGGATGTGCAGCCAGGGCTCCTGCGGCGGATTATAGGGTTCCATAGGTTATTCCAAAAAAGAGGGCCTTGCGGCCCTGAACTTATTGATGCGTAACCACAATCAGACGCAGTGCGTCCAGTCGCCAGTTGGCCTCATCCAGACTCTCCAGCACCTGCTGGCGATTGCTTTCTAACGCCTCGACTTCATCGTCACGGATGTTGGGGTTCACGGCTCTCAGGGCTTCAAGACGGGATAACTCGGCCCCCAGCTTTTCGCCTGCCTCACGCCGCGCCGCGTCAATGACGGCGCGCGCTTCACTGACGACTTCTTTTTCGGCCAGCGTAAGAATCGCGTGAACATCCTGCTGTACGGCATTCACCAGCTTACTGCCGGTATGGCGGTTAACCGCATTCAACTGACGGTTGAAACTCTCGAACTCCACTTTACCGGCCAGATTCGTACCGTTGCGATCTAACAGCAGACGCACGGGCGTTGGCGGCAGAAAACGGGTGAGTTGCAGATGTTTCGGCGCCTGCGCTTCCACCACATAGATCATTTCGACCAACAGCGTTCCCACGGGTAAGGCCTTATTCTTCAGCAATGACAGCGCACAGCTCCCGGTGTCACCTGACAGGATCAGATCCAACCCATTACGGATTAACGGATGTTCCCAGGTGATAAACTGCGTATCTTCACGCGAAAGGGCCTGATCGCGATTGAAGGTGATCGTGCAGCCATCTTCTGGCAGGCCCGGAAAATCCGGCACCAGCATATGATCCGATGGCGTCAGCACAATCAGGTTATCGCTGCGGTCTTCCTGATTGATTCCCACGATGTCGAACAGGTTGAGGGCAAAGTTAACCAGCTCGGTATCATTGTCCTGCTCGGCGATGGTATTCGCCAGCGCCTGAGCGGCGTCGCCACCGTTAGAGTTCAGTTCCAGCAGACGATCACGGCCCTGTTCCAACTGGGATTTCAGCGCGTCATGCTGCTTGCGGCATTCAATGATGAAATCATCAAAACCGTCGCTGTTTTCCGGCGCAGCCAGATAGTTGATCAGCTCTGCGTGAACGCTGTCATAGATTGCTCTGCCGGTCGGACAGGTGTGCTCAAACGCATCCAGCCCTTCGTGATACCAGCGCAGCAGCACGGCCTGCGCCGTTTTCTCCAGCCACGGCACCAGAATCTGGATATCGTGTGCCTGACCAATACGGTCCAGACGACCAATACGCTGTTCCAGCAGATCCGGGTTAAACGGCAGATCGAACATGACCAGACGGCTGGCGAACTGGAAGTTACGGCCTTCGGAGCCAATTTCGGAACACAGCAGCACTTGCGCACCGTTCTCGTCTGAAGCAAACCAGGCGGCGGCCCGATCGCGTTCAATAATCGACAAGCCTTCGTGGAACACCGCAGCGCGAATCCCTTCCCGTTCACGCAAGACCTGTTCCAACTGCAGCGCCGTCGCGGCCTGAGCGCAGATCACCAGCACCTTCTCTTTACGGTTACTGGTGAGATAACCCATAAGCCATTCAACGCGTGGATCGAAGTTCCACCAGGTGCCGGTATCGCCTTCGAATTCCTGATAGATCTGCTCCGGGTAGAGCAGGTCGCGCGCACGCGCCTCTGCGCTTTTGCGCGTTCCCATAATACCGGACACTTTAATGGCGGTTTGATACTGCGCAGGCAGCGGCAGACGGATCTGGTGCAGCTCACGTTTAGGGAAGCCTTTCACACCGTTACGCGTATTACGGAACAGAACGCGGCTGGTGCCGTGGCGATCCATCAGCATAGAAATGAGTTCTTTGCGCGCGTCCTGCTTGCCTTCTCGGTCGCTGTTTGCCACCTGCAGCAGCGGTTCAATGTCCTGCTCGCCGACCAGCTCATTGATCATATTCATCTCGCTTTGTGAGATGGCATGATCGGCCAGCAGCGAGGTGACCGCGTCCGCAATCGGACGGAAGTGCTGCTGCTCTTCAACGAAGGCGGCAAAATCATGAAAACGATTAGGATCGAGCAGGCGCAGACGCGCAAAGTGGCTCTCCATGCCCAACTGTTCTGGCGTTGCCGTCAGTAACAGGACGCCCGGCGTTTTTTCGGCCAGTTTTTCGATAACCTGATATTCACGGCTGGGTTCGCCTTCGGACCAGGCCAGGTGATGAGCTTCATCGACCACCATTAAATCCCAGTCAGCCTCCGCCAGCTTATCCAGACGCTGCTTATTACGACGGACAAAGTCCAGCGAGCAGATGATCAACTGCTCGGTGTCAAAGGCATTATCACTGTCATGCTGTGCTTCGGCATAGCGATCGTCATCGAACAGGGCAAAGCGCAGGTTGAAGCGGCGCAGCATTTCTACCAGCCATTGATGTTGCAGGGTTTCCGGCACCACAATAAGCACGCGCTCAGCCCGGCCCGCTAACAGCTGCTGCTGGATAATCATGCCGGCTTCAATGGTTTTACCTAAGCCCACTTCATCCGCCAGCAGAACGCGCGGCGCATGGCGACGGCCCACATCGTGAGCAATGTGCAGCTGGTGTGGAATCAGGTTGGTGCGCATGCCGCGCAGGCCGCTGACAGGCAGACGATACTGCTCACTTTGGTATTTACGTGCACGAAAACGCAGGGCGAAGCGATCCATTCGATCAAGCTGGCCTGCAAATAACCGGTCCTGAGGCTTACTGAACACCAGTTTGCTGTCGAGCATCACTTCGCGCAGCATAACGTCGGTTTCCTGGGTATCAAGGCGCGTGCCGATATAGGTTATCAGGTCATTGTCATTGCGGACTTCATCGACCTGCATCTGCCAGCCTTCGTGGCTGGTAACGGTATCACCCGGATTAAAAATCACGCGAGTGACCGGCGAGTCGTTGCGAGCGTAGAGGCGATTTTCCCCTGTGGCCGGAAAAATCAACGTGATCATGCGAGTATCAATCGCCACCACGGTGCCTAATCCCAGTTCACTTTCTGTATCACTGATCCAACGCTGACCTAATGTAAAAACCATATAATTTTTGCTCGAATTTTTAACGTTTTTGAAGGTGTTCCCCATTCTCAGGCAATAGCATGTCAACCAGGCAAAAGGGCCTGGTACGTCATGTCAGAGCAGTGAGTTTTGAGGAAGGGCATTATGGTACTGGATGGCAGGGCATTCGTCACCTGTCAAAAAAGCCCTAACTGCCCGGTAATGAGTGTAGCAAAGTCACCCTCGACGAAGGGCAGAATGCCTTCGGCTACGGGTTGCAGCTGTTTTGTGACGTAATGATCGTAGTCCAGCGGCGTGGTTCGGGCCTCCACGGGCTCAGGACCGCCGGTGGCAATCACATAGCGAATGCGGCCTCCGGTCTGGTATTGCAGCGGCCTGCCCAGTTTACGGTTCTGTTCATCAGCCAGGCGGGCGGCGCGAACGTGCGGCGGCACGTTTCGTTCATACTCGTTCAGCGGGCGGCGCAGGCGCTTTTTGTAAATCAGCTGATCGTCCAGCTCGCCCGCCAGTAATTGCGCCACGGTGGTACGGACATACTCCTCCCACGGCTGGCGATGAAATATCCGGCTGTAAAGCGCCTGCTGAAACTGCTGCGCCAGCGGCGTCCAGTCGGTACGTACCGATTCCAGCCCTTTAAACACCATACGTTCACCTTCGGCCTCCCGAATTAAGCCGGCATAACGTTTCTTACTGCCCTGTTCGGCACCGCGAATGGTGGGCATCAGGAAGCGGCAAAAGTGATTTTCATACTCCAGCTCCAGTGCGCTGGTCAGGCCGTATTGCTGTTGCAGATGCGTGCGCCACCAGTGATTAACCTTCAGCGCCAGCGAGCGGCCAATGGCTTCTGCATCGGCTTCACTGTGGGCGGATTTGAGCCAGACAAAAGTTGAGTCGGTATCGCCATAAATCACATCATAGCCTTCGGCTTCAATGAGCTCGCGGGTTTGCTGCATAATGGCGTGACCGCGCAGGGTGATGGAGGAAGCCAGCCGTGGGTCAAAAAAGCGACAGGCGCTGGTGCCCAGCACGCCGTAAAACGCATTCATGATGATTTTCAGCGCTTGCGACAGCGGTTTATTACCCTGCTGTTTTGCGGTTTCACGTCCCTGCCAAATCTGTTCAACGATAGCCGGCAGGCAGTGCGTTGTGCGGGAGAAACGTGCCTCGCGGAAACCGGTGACGGAGTCAGTGTCAGCAGGGTGCGCCAGGCCGTCAATCAGGCCGACGGGATCGATCAGGAAAGTGCGGATAATCGACGGGTACAGGCTTTTATAATCCAGCACCAGCACCGAATCATACAGGCCGGGACGGGAATCCATTACGTAACCACCGGGGCTGGCCTCTGGTGCAACATCGCCAGGATTAGGCGCAACAAAGCCGACCCGATGCATGCGGGGGATATACAGATGACTGAAGGCGGCGACGGAGCCGCCGTGGCGATCGACTGCCAGCCCGTTGACGGCTGCGCGCTCCAGCAAAAACGGCATAATCTCGGTTTTGTGGAAGATGCGCGTCACCAGCTCACAGTCTTTCAGGTTATAGCGCGCCAGCGCCGGTTTATCGTTGGCAAAACGCCAGTTGATCTCTTCCATGCGCTGCCACGGATTATCAATGGCTTTGCCTTCACCAAGCAGCTGCTGCGAGACAGCCTCCAGACTAAAGGAGGGAAAGTCCCAGAAAGCGGATTTCAGCGCATCAATACCATCGATAATCAGGCGTCCGCTGGCCTGGGCAAAAAAAACGCCGGGTTTAAAACCGTGTTCACGCCACTCCAGCACGGCCTGCTGACGGCCAAGACGCAACGGAATGCCATAGCGGTCGGCGTGTTTTTGCAGCACACGCAGGTCAAACTGCACCACGTTCCAGCCGATGATCACATCCGGGTCGTTGTCGGCAAACCAGCGATTAAGCGCGTCCAGCAACTGCGGGCGGCTTTCAAGGTAGATGAGTTCAAAATCCAGTGCGCTGGCATCACCGTTAGGCGGCCCCAGCATGTAAACCTGGCGCTGACCGCAGCCCTCCAGGCCGATGCAGTAAAGCTCCCCGTGCTGAGTGGTTTCGATATCCAGCGATACCCACTTTAGCGGCGGGCGGTAATCAGGATGAGGTTTAAGACGAGCGTTAACCACCGAATCGCCCTGAATATCTCCATCGAACCACACGGGCGCGGTGATAAACCGTTCCATCAAGTAGCGCTCGGGGGGACGGATATCGGATTCATAGAGAGGAATACCGTTTTCACGCAGTTTTTTTTCAATCCACTGCAACTGACGGTGCTGGCGGCAGTAAAGGCCAAATACCGGACGGCGGCGAAAATCTTTTAACTGCAAAGGTTGGATGCGCAGCTGACGCTCGTCCTGCAACAGCGATTCCACCTGGGCCTGATATTCAACGGGAATAAAGGCCACCGATTCCTGCGCGGGCAGCACGACGCGCTGAGCACCTGAATCGGTGGCCAGCCAGAGCGTAATTTCAGTGCCTTGCGGCGTATCGCGCCAGTGACGGCTGAGCAGAAACCCTGCGCGGGGCTTATTCACGTATTCTCCAGGCAGACAGCGAGTCGGAAGTGTAGGTTAAAAAGTATAACATGGATATTTATACAGTGTCTGCCGGTGCGTTTTGTCAATATTGACCTACAATTCTTGCCTTGACGCTGTGATGTCTGCTCTGGACAATCCAGCCTTCTGCTTTTACTGAGGATTGATATGGAAGCCTGGGTTGAACACCTGATTACACAGTCGCTGGAGTGGGCGTTGTTTGCCGTGGCGCTGGTGACATTTCTGGAGTCATTAGCGTTCGTGGGGCTGTTACTCCCTGGAACCGTGATGATGGCAAGCCTGGGCGCGCTGGTCGGTAGTGGGCAGATAGGATTATATCCGGCCTGGGCGGCGGGCTTCGTCGGCTGCCTGTTGGGCGACTGGGTATCTTATGGCATTGGCTGGAAATTTCAGGGGCCGCTCCATCGCTGGAAATACCTGCAAAAGTACAAAGGGTTACTGGATAAGACCGAACATGCGCTGTATCAGCACAGCATGTTTACCATTCTGGTCGGGCGCTTTGTGGGACCAACCCGACCGTTAATCCCGCTGGTGGCGGGCATGCTGGAACTGCCGGTGAGTAAGTTTCTGCCCCCCAACCTGATCGGCTGCATTTTATGGCCACCGCTCTATTTATTGCCGGGTATTCTGGCAGGCGTCGCGATTGATGTACCGAAAGAAGCCAGGGGCGGTCATTTCATCTGGCTGTTATTGGGCGTTGCTATTCTGGTGTGGCTGGGATGCTGGCTGTGCTGGCGCTGGTGGCGCAGCGGTAAAACCCGCGACTGGGCGACGGCGTATTTGCCGCCACAACGCCTGCGCTGGCTGGCACCGCTGAGTTTTGTCGTCGCCGTTGCAGCCTTTGTCGGCATCCAGTTTCACCCGATGATGCCGATTTTCCGCCATCTGTTGTGGCAGGTCTTTATTGGCTAACGAAGCGGGATGCCGAGCACATCGGCTTCCCGTATTTCGCCTGACAACAGCCTGTCCGTCGCGCCATCCCAGTAAACCCGTCCGTCCACCACGACAACACTGCGTGGTGCAATCTGCTGCGCATCTTCAAGGCTGTGCGACACCATCAGCAACGTAATCGCGCGGGTTTCGCAGACGGTACGCACCAGATGAAGCATCTCACCGCGCAGGGCCGGGTCAAGCGCCGAAAAAGGTTCATCCAGCAGCAGCAGCGGGCGATCGCGGAGTAAACAGCGCGCCAGCGCAACGCGCTGGCGTTGTCCACCCGAGAGCTGACCCGGCAGGCGCGTCAGCATATCGCTTAACCCCACCTGGTGGGCGATAGCCGCGACCTGCTGACGTTGCGCTGAATTAAGCTTCAATCCTGGATGTAAGCCCAGCCCCAGATTTTGTTCAACGTTAAGATGTGGAAACAGGTTGTTTTCCTGAAACAGCATCGACACCGGTCGCTGAGCGGGTACGCTGTGGGTGTGATCGACACCGTCGATCGTCAGACTGCCCTGGCTGACAGGCAGAAAGCCGGCTATCAGATTTAACAACGTGCTTTTACCCGCGCCGCTGGGGCCGAGAATAGCCAGCCGTTCGCCGCGAACGGCGTTCAGAGAAAAACGCATCGGCAAATGCTGATACAGGTAAGTCAGATTATTCAGTGTCAGCATGGCGACCCGGTAATTTTTCCATCAGAGTGAACAGAGACAGGCAGAGTAACAGCAGTATCAGCGCAGTCACGGCCCCATCTGCGCCACGATAGGAACCTATCTGCTGATAAAGGTAGAACGGCAGCGTGCGGAAATCCGCGTTGCCAAACAGCGCGACAATGCCGAAGTCACCAATTGACAGGATGCAGGCAAATGCCAGCGCCTGCGCCAGTGGACGCTTTAGCGCTCGCCGTTCAATCAGCCACAGACGGTTCCAGCCGCTGATGCCCAGTGCGCCGCACAGGCGGGTGTAACGTTCAGCGATATCTCGCATGGGGTTTTCCAGCACTTTCAGCGCGTAGGGAATGGCGATTAACGCATTGGCAAAAATGACCACGCCATCCGGGGCGTCGGGCAAACCGACCGTCGCGTTCAGCAGCAGGAAAAAGCCGGTTGCCAGCACAATACCGGGCATCGCCAGAATCAACATACCGCTGCTGTCCATGGCTTGTGCGGCGACATTACGCTGCCGCAGGCGCAGCTCCCGGCTGCTCCACAGCAACATCGTGGTCAGCACCACACATAACAGCCCGGCACCGAGCGCGATCCGCAACGAGGTCAGGGTGGCCTGCCACAGGGCCGGTTGCTGTAACGCGCCCTGAATCCCGCCCTCCAGACCATTCACAATCACCGCCAGCAGCGGAGGCAGCAGCAGCAGCAGCGCGAAAACAATCATCACGGCGTCACTGACGCGTGACAGCGTGGAGTCCTGAGGATCGCGCCAGCCCTGCAGCTGTGGACTGCCAGCCGGAATGGCTTTACTGAAGCGTTGGCTGAGGATCACCAGCATCAGGCAACAGCAGAGCTGAATAAGCGCCAGCAACGCAGCCCGGCCAGGATCGTAGTCATAACTTAACGCCTGGAAGATGGCCAGTTCGATAGTGGTTGCCTGGGGGCCACCGCCCAACGAGAGTACGGTGGCAAAACTGGCAAAGCAGAGCATGAAGATCAGTGCGCCCGTGGGCAGCAGCTGGCGGCGCAGCCAGGGCCACTCAAGCAGCCGGAACTGATGCCAGCCACGTATGTTCAACTGGGCAGCCAGCTGCCGCTGTTCGGCAGGAATGCTTTCCAGTGACTGAAGCATCAGGCGCGTAGCCAACGGCAGATTAAAAAATACGTGCGCCAGTAAAATGCCCTGCAGCCCGTAAGGTGAGAAGTGATAGTCCACACCAAGCCATGCGCAAAGCTGTGCCAGCCAGCCCACCCGACCATAAACGGTGAGCAGGCCAAACACCGCGACCAGGACGGGCAGTACCAGGGTCATAGCGCACAGGCGCAGCAACCACTGGCGGCCAGGAAAGCGGCGTCGATAAAGGGCTCGGGATAGCGGAATGGCCGGAAGCAGAGAGAGCAGGGCAGAGAGCAGGGCCTGACCCAATGAAAAGACCATCACATGGTGCAGATAATCATCCTGCAGTACCTTCAGCCAGTCGGTCGCCGGTGCCGCCATCCACAATGACGCAAATGCCAACAGCGCCACGCTGCAAAGCAGTAGCGTGGCGAGTGAACCCGGAATCAGCCAGCACGGAATTAACGGCTGACGGCGCGTTGCCATTGGCTAACCCATTGCGAACGGTGGCTGGCGACCTCTTCGGGCGAGAACTGTAATGCGGTTTTTGGCACGCTGAGTGAGGCAAAGCCAGCAGGCAGGTCGGTTTTGATCACGGGATACATCCAGTTGCCGGTCGGAATGGTGTTCTGGAAAGCTGGCGTCACCATAAATTGCATAAACAGCTGTGCCAGTTTTGGCTGTTTACTGTTGGCCAGTCTGGCCGCCACTTCTACCTGCAGATAATGGCCTTCGGCAAACGGCGCAGCGGCATAGTTATCTTTTTTCTCTTCGATGATGTGGTAAGCCGGCGATGTGGTATAGCTCAGCACCAGATCGCTTTCGCCTTTCAGGAACAGACCATAGGCTTCACTCCAACCCTTGGTAACCGTGACGGTTTTTTTCGCCAGCTTTTGCCAGGCTTCAGGGGCCTTATCGCCATAGACTTTTTGCATCCAGAGTAACAAGCCAAGGCCCGGCGTGCTGGTGCGCGGATCTTCATAAATCACGCGCCACTTCTCCGGGCTTTCCACCAGTTCTTTCAGGCTTGTAGGGGGGTTCTTCAGGGTGTTTTTGTTGTAGACGAACGCAAAGTAACCGTAATCGAAGGGCACAAAAGTGGTGTCTTTCCAGCCGTCCGGCAACTGCAGTTTGCTGGTATCCACGTCGCTTTTGGCGAAAAGGCCGGTTTGTGCCGCCGCCTGCACGAGATTGTTGTCCAGGCCTAATACCACATCGGCCTTGCTGTTTTTGCCTTCCATGCGCACGCGGTTCAGCAGAGATACCCCGTCTTCCAGGGCAACAAATTTCAGTTCGCAATCGCACTGGGCTTCAAACGCTTTTTTTACGGCCGGGCCGGGGCCCCAGTCAGCGGAAAAGGAGTCGTAGGTGTAAACCGTCAGGACAGGTTTGGCGGCGAATACCGGGGTAGAAAGTAACAGCAGCACGGGCAGGACGTTTTTTAACACTTTGCGCTCCTAATGGCGGCAGGGTTGAGTCGCAAAGGATCTGAGCAAAGTAGCCTCTCAAATCCCTACGTCGGTATTAACCGATTCAGGTTCGACGGGTATTTCTCAGCGCTCTGACACTGTGGAAAGAGGCACCCCGTTGAGAACGTGACATTCTAGTCATTTAACGGTCAGGGGGGAAGGCTCACAGCGTGGGCGGGGCAAACCAGGCGGATTTAAAATCAAACCAGCCCAGCGTATTCATTCGGACGCCGCGCATGCTTCGCTGGCCCTCCAGCAGTAGCCAGTGGTGAAACAACGGATGGAGCCAGTTATTCTCAACCAGGTGTTTACCCCATTCGGCAAGGGGAAGCGTTTTTTCGCGCCAGCGCGCGGCATCCTGCTGCCAGTTAACCGGCAGGCAGTGCTGCATCAACGGCGTTTCGTATAACAACGCAAACAGTGAATACTCAAGTGGCAGAGTAAAATTGACGCTGCCCAGCCAGATATCGCTTTCGCCCTCGCCCTGATGCCAGCTCTCGTAACTGACCTCTCGGGTTTCCAAAGCAACGCCATGTTCTGCCAGCAGTGGACGCAGGGCATCCGTAATGCTGACATGCTCAATATGCTGATTATACCAGGTCAGTGTCAGCGTCGTGAGGCCGGCAGGTTTTTCCACCGGGGTCAGATCGCGGCGATGGTGCCAGCGGGGCAGCAGGCCGTAAGCCGGGAACCAGTAGCGCTGATAACCCATGCCCGCCTTATTGAGGAGTGCAATCGGATTAAGCAGGTAGCTTACCCAGCGCCGGATGTCCCGATCGGCGGCTTTTTCTGAACGCTGATCGAACAGTAAATAGTAGCAACCCTCTTCAAGGCGGCTCTCTTCCTGTTTCTCATCGGCATTTTCGCCCTGCAGACGAACGCCGGCATACACCAGCTCGTCGCTGATCTCGGGCAGGACCCAAACCGACACGTCATCGATCAACGCGCGATAGCCAAAATAATCATCAAACGCTTCGATCTTCAGCTGGCTTTGCTGATTGCGTATCACCCGATAGGGGCCGGTTCCCACAGGCTGGCGGGCAAAATCGCGGATTTCAGGCCATTCACGCGGCAGAATCATGGCGCTGACGCTGCCCAGTAGCCAGGGCAGCCAGCTGTCGGGCTGGTCTAAATAAATATCCAGCGTCCAGGGGGCAGGAGAATCGATCCGGTGGATATGGGAAAACAGAGGATGCTGGCGCTGACGTTCAAGACTGGCGATAACGTCGGCCATGTCCAGTTCCCGGCCATGGTGAAAACGGATGGCCGGCCGTATATAGAAGCGCCAGTGACGATCCGAGGTCTGCTGCCAGTGATGGGCGATATCGGCTTCGATTTCCCCCTTTTCCTCATTTATACGGGTCAGGCCGCTAAAGATCTGGCGGGCAATATGGGTTTCGGAACGGCGCAGTGGCGATCCGGGCAACAGATTGAGCAGAGGACGGTAGTAAAGGACGCGCAAAATATGTTTGCCCTGGCGAAAACTGCGCCCCAGGTGCGCGCTAATCATCTGCCTGACCTGGTTTTTATCCCCCACCAGTTGGACTAACTGATCGATACGATCCTGCTCTAGCAGGTCTTCGGCACGCTGCTGCTGCAGTGCCAGCCCGGTATAGCAGAAGGTGAGCAGGGAGCGTTTTCCCCGTCCGGCTTCGGCCTGCCAGGTCAGCCAGCCAGCCTCCTGCATTCTGTTTAGCAGGTTTCGCATATGGCGACGCGAACAGTGCAGCAAATCAGCCAGTTCACCCAGGGTTGTTTCCTGCGATTGCCCCTGGCAACTTTGCCACAGACGAATGAACTGCTGCTTCAGACGTGATGAAGACATAAAAGAGGAACTCCCTGAGAAACGTGCTCTGTTTTTCTTACCTCATTTTAGAGGCAAGCTTTCCTGTAATGGAAGAGCGGGAGGCATTCAGTCATGAATGGCGCTCTGACATGGACTGGCAGCGATGTCTGTCCCTTCTGAGTCGTGTGTTACCATTTCGCCAGCAGCGTTATTCTGCTGGCTTTTTTCGCTTAGGGTAACGGTTCTTTGCCGGAGACGGGCGTCAGCACCTTATTCATATTGATGCCCGTCACCTGAAAACCGGCGGTGTCGTAAAGCTGACGTGCAGAGGGGTTATCTGCCGCGACGCGCAGCCTGATTTGCGTGAAACCCTGCTCAATGAGCCGCTTTTCTAACGCCGCCATGGACGCCCGGCCGAGGCCTTGTCTGCGGAAGGCCGGGAACAGGTAAAAGTCATTTATAAAGACGGATCTAAACGCCAGGTCCGGTTTGTACCACAGGTAACCGACAGGTTGTGCGTTATCCCTACTGGTGTCAGTGATAGACAAAATAACGTGCCCGGTCGTTTTTTCGCCGTCAGGGAAGCTGGACAGGATAGTCTGACGAGCCTGTCGCAGCGCATCCTCTTGTGAAATGCGGTCATTGCTGACTATCTCTGCGGCATAGTCAGCAATGAAATAATCTGTAAACGCAGCGAATTCGTCAGCGGTTAGCGGCCTGAAAGTAATCATGTCTCGTTCTCGTCGTGAAGGTGGCAGTCATAAAACAGTGTACTGGCGATGAAACGCGAGGCAATTTTGTTGATGATTACCTACTAAAAACCTTATCCGGGCAGCCTGAGCCGCGCCACCAGGTACGAAAGGTTTCGCAGGCAGAAGGCAATAAGAAAGCGGCAACACGCGCGGTATAACCTGACATGCAGTAGGCTATGAGCATCATCCGTTTGTTATTTTACGTTGAGTATAATCAGGCAAAATGAAGGGCTGACGCCCATCAGTCATGCAACCTGTTTATCACTTTCATCCTGTAAGGGACCTGGCATGAAATCGTTGTTCTCGCTCTTCAAGCGCTTTAATCCTGTCTTTTTTGCCTTTATGGTAACCGCATTTATCCTCGGTATTGCCGGTGCTTTGCAGGCACCCACGCTAAGCCTGTTTTTATCACGGGAAGTGCAGGTGCCGCCGCTGTGGGTAGGACTGTTTTTTACCATCAATGCCATTGCAGGCATTGTGGTGAGCATGATGATCGCAAAGCGCTCCGACAGCGTCGGCGATCGACGTAATATCATCTTACTGTGCTGCATCCTTGCCCTGGCAAACGCCATACTGTTCGCGTTTACCCGCCATTATCTGACGCTGATAACCTTAGGTGTGCTGCTCTCATCGCTGGCGAATGTCGCCATGCCACAGCTCTTTGCGCTGGCGCGAGAATATGCCGACAGTGCTTCGCGCGAAGTGGTGATGTTCAGCTCCATTATGCGTGCGCAGGTGTCGCTGGCATGGGTGATTGGGCCACCTTTGTCGTTTGCGCTGGCGCTGAATTTTGGTTTCGTGACGCTGTTCAGTGTGGCGGCCGGGCTGTTTTTTATCTGTTTTCTGCTGGTCTGGTTCACGGTGCCCTCGGTGCCGCGCACCGCTTCCCTGATGCAGTCGGGCGGTATTCCTCTGAGCGGCTGGCGTATTCGTGACGTGCGCGTCCTGTTTGCTGCATCGACCCTGATGTGGACCTGCAACACCATGTACATCATCGACATGCCGCTGTGGATCAGCAATGATTTGGGCTTGCCCGAAAACCTTGCCGGTCTCTTAATGGGCACGGCCGCCGGGCTGGAAATCCCGGTCATGATCCTGGCGGGCTTCTATGCCAAACGCTTGGGCAAACGCAATATGATGGTGGCAGCGGTTGCCTCAGCCGTGGTGTTTTACAGCGGACTGATTCTGTTTCACAGCCATCTGGCATTGCTGATCCTGCAGGTGTTTAACGCCCTGTTTATCGGCGTAGTCGCAGGCATCGGGATGTTGTGGTTTCAGGATCTGATGCCTGGACGGGCTGGGGCGGCCACAACCCTGTTTACCAACAGCATTTCGACCGGCATCATCCTGGCGGGGTTATGTCAGGGCATGCTGGTTGAACATTTTGGTCACGGCAGCGTGTACTGGGTAATTGCCGCGATTGCTGTGCTGACGCTGGTGATGATACGCAAAGTTAAAGACGTTTAATACGCGCGTTCCCCCGGAATAACAGTGCCGGGGGAACAGTACTTTAAAGAACAATCCGCTTAATATCGCCTATGATAAAGGTATAGGCGACTAAGCCAATAACCGCCGTGATGCCGATATACACTAACGCATAAAAAAAACTGCTCGTCATTGAAATAATAATACCAATAATCAGGGGTGCCAAAATCGAGGCCATATTGGCGCAAAAATTAAATATACCGCCAGTGAGACCTGCCATTGAAGCAGGTGCAATATCCGCGATAATTGTCCAGCCCAATCCGACCATACCTTGACCAAAAAAGGCAATGGACATAATAATGATCACGGCGCTATCTGAACTCATCCAGTTAGCAGCAATGATCATGCCGGAAAGAATTAAGCCGCTAATGACTGGGAGTTTTCGGCTCAGATTAATGGAACCCGTTTTACTTAATAATTTATCAGACAGCCAACCGCCAAAGAAAACGCCTACAGCGGCAGCCATAAATGGCCACACTGAGAAAAAACCCACCTGAAGCCATTCAAGTTGCCGTTCTTTCGCTAAATAGGTGGGGAACCATGTCAGGAAAAAGACCAGTGTCGTATTTCCAGCGAATTGTCCGAGGCTGGCACCGATGATTTGCCGACAGCATATTAAACGTTTAGCATCGGGCCAGTTAAAAGGCGTGTTTTTGATTTTTTCGATAGGTTCATTGTTGAGAATATATTCAATTTCTTCCTGGTTGGCTTTTTTTGATACTTCAGGTTCATGATAAAAACGCCACCAAATAAACGTGAAAATAATACCGGCCCCGCCGGTGATCAAAAAAAGGCTGCGCCAGCTATGATGCTCCAGAATGATATAGAGTAAGGGCGAAAATGCCGCCAGGCCAATATATTCCCCGACAGAATAGGTTGCGGTGGCGCGAGCACGTTCATGACGAGGAAACCATTTTGCTACTACGCGGCTATTGACCGGAAAACACGGAGCTTCGCTTAGCCCCAGTCCCAGCCTCAGTAAGATCAATGATTTGAGTCCAAAAGTAAAGGTTTGCAGTAGGGTGAAAATCGACCAAAACATAATAGAAAGCGCATAGGTCAGTTTATTACCAAAGCGATCTAAAAACATCCCACCAGGGATTTGTGCCAGCGTATACGTCCAGGCGAAAGCAGAAAAGGCAACGCCCATCATGGCAGGATCGATGTCAAGTTCACTGGTGATTTTTGGCGCAACGATGCCCAGGATTGTGCGATCAAGATAGTTAATCATTGTACCAATGGATATTAATAGCAGAATAACCATTCTGACTTTCGTGGGTTTCTTTTTCTGCATGTACCTGCCAGTCTGTTCCTCTTGGTATGACTTTTTCATGGTGTATTCCTGAAGTTTAAACTATTTTTTGATGTTTTTTTTACATTAAAAAATAGTCTGACATTGCTAATCTTTTTTGCTTGTTTATAGCATTTTTCTAGTGCCATTAATTTTGACCTGAGTACATAATTAGTTCTTTTGACGATGATAAAGTAGGGATAGATGATTTACTTTTTATTTAAAGGCAAATGCCATGAACCTGAAGCAACTTTATTATTTTAAACGCCTGTCAGAAACTGAGCATTACACAGAAGCAGCATCCAGCCTTTTTATCACCCAGCCATCGTTGAGTCATGCTATCGCAGAGTTAGAAAAGGAGTTAGGCGTATCACTCTTTTCCCGTCAGGGCAGAAATGTGAGGATTAGCGAAAGTGGTAAATGCTTTTTACCCTATGTTGAGACGGCACTTTCAGCATTGGAAAATGGCAAGGAGGTGCTAAAAAATAATCAATTTCTGTGCCGGGAAAATATCCGGATTGCGTTTATCTATACTATGGGGGAATATGTTGTTCCGCAAATTATCAACAAGTATTCCCAACACTTGTGTCATAACGATGTGACATTCTCTTTTAAACAGGGAACGTCAGTTGTGTTGTTGCAGTCACTAAAAGCGGATAGGGTTGATATGGTCATTTGTTCTCGCATTGGCGACGATCCTGATATTGAATTTATCCCGGTGATTGAACAAGAATTAGTGGTGGTGGCGGCGAAAGATCATCCGTTAGCGCGTTTATACGACAGTGAAGTTGATTTAGCGGAGACCATTCGTTATCCCTATGTCTATTTTTCAGAAAGTAGTGGGCTACGTCCATTTATTGACGGAATCTTTCAACAGCAAAAGCTGTCACCGGACATTGCCTGCTATGTGGAAGAGGATTTGGCAATGGCCGGATTGGTCAGTATCGGTTATGGTATCGCCATCATGCCAAGGATTGCGGCACTCGCGTACTACAATATTCATATCCTGACGATCAAAAATTCGCTCCCACCCCGTTATATTTGTCTGGCGACGATTAAAACCAAAAAGCTTTCACCCGCTGTGCTTAGGCTAAAAAACTTTATTATCGCGAACAGCGAGGTCGCCCAGAAACATGCCCAAAGCACGGCTTTGGGCATATCAGCATCTAGGAAAGCGTCTCCATCATCTCCCGCAACTGTGTAACAGCGATTTGCCCTGGTGCTGAGGACTGGCCCAGGGTGCCAAAAGTCATTGCGGAACCGAACAGGCGTCCGGTTACCCGACTGACACCGCCCATTTTTCCCATCGACATAGTGATAAGCGGCCGCGTTGCGTAGCACTCTTTCATTAACAGGGTGGCAGACAGCAGCGTCAGCACATCCTGCGGTGTCTGAGGCATTACGGCGATCTTCGGCAGGTCTGCACCTAAATCCTGCATGCGGCGCAGCCGGTAAATGATCTCTTCCTTCGCCGGTGTTTGGTGGAAATCATGATTACTCATAATGACCTTAACACCGACGTTATGGGCCTCGCTTACCAGCGAACGGATGCGTGACTCATCATTAAACAACTCAATATCAATCACATCAGCCAGTCCGCTTAAGGCGGCTGCACGGTTGAGCGCGAAGTATTCGTCATCACTGATTTCCGCCTCGCCGCCTTCTTTTTTACTGCGGAAGGTGAAGATCAGCGGTGTTTCCCCCAGTTGCTGACGAATGTCGGCCAGCGCCAGTAAGACTTCACTCACGTCTTTCCCATCGATGAAGTGGTCGACGCGCCATTCAATAATGTCTGACTTTGCTGTGGCCAGTAACTGCGCTCCGGCCTGAAGGTCAGCGCGAGTACGGCCTGTCAAGGGCACACATAGCAGCGTTTGTCCCTGTTGGAATATGATGTTTTTAACCCTAACCGTTTGAGTCATAGTCATTCCTGTTTTAACTGTTCAACGGGGTGCTGAGGCAGTTTGGCTGCGTTTTTCCGCACAATGAAATTGAAGCTGGCGGGAACCGATATAAAGCGCAAGGATAAAACCTGCCACCGCAATAATCAGATCAAACCACATGATGCTGGCGATACTGATTCGTGAAAGATGTGCTGTAAATAAAGGGATGGTAAAACTGGCCAGACTGCCGGCGGTGTAAAAGACCCCTGTCGCAAAGCCTTTCGCATGGGGAAAACTCATCGCCATGATCGTTGCCCCCAGTTGCATAACGCCGCCTGCGGCCGCAAACCCAAAGACGAACGCAAAACCAGTAACCATTTGTGGCGTCGGATAGAGGCAGACGATCAGCACTGAGAGGGCCGACAAGAAAGTGTAAATGATCATCGCAATGGCTGAGCTCAACACTTTTTTCACCATGACCGCCGTGACGAATACGCAGGTCAGCGATCCTGCCGTGTAGATACTGAGTAATTTCACCGATGCGGTATAGGGCATACCAGCGACAAACTGCCCATACTGTGCCAACCATTGGCTCACCAGATAAAAGGTCGCCATACTGATATAGCCGTATAAGGTGAACACAACCATATCCAACTGATACAGACGACTACGCGGTGGGGTTGCCACCGTGGCTGATCCTTCCGCGACGTTCTGTACCCGATGATCGGGAAACGGCATCTTGATCAGGTAGATCCCGCTCATCATCATTAAGGCTGCTGCCAGCACGAATGACCAACCAAACCACAAATCCGTCCAGATAAGCAGGCTAATGATAAACGGCAATAAAAATTGCCCGGCGGAGACAAACGCTTTAATCAGCACGTTAGCGCGGCTGGCCGAGTCCGGGAAAGCCTCCATCAGCGTCGGATAGGTGGCTGAATCAAGGAAACTGTTTGCCATACCTGCCAGCACGCCAAAGATATAAGCCGTATAAATATCTCGGGTAAACAGAATACCGATGAAAAACGCCACGTAACTCATGATGCCCAAATAGACAAAAGGCTTGCGGCCAAAACGATCCGACAGAAAACCGGTAATGATGGTAATCAGTTTGCCAATGCCCAGTGAGGAAATCACAATCGATACGCCCGCCGCATCGGTGTTCCATTGCACCTGCAGGTTAGCCATATTGAGAGTGATGACCAGCACGCCCATGCCATGAATGAGATAATTGAGATACAGCCCAGCGGCGGTGGGAATATATTTGTTTTTCATCTCTGTCATCCTCAAAAAAGGATTTTTTTGAGGTGATCAACAGGCATCGGTTTTCCTGTCCAGATTTCAAACGCGCTTGCGCCTTGCCACAGCATCATGCCGAGACCATTAATAATACGGCAGCCTTTTTTCTCTGCGATCTCAAGCAGATGTGTTTTACGTGGGATATATACAACATCCGAGACAATGAGCTCAGGACGCAGGAAGCTGTCGTCGGGGAGCAACATCTGACCTTCAAACGGTTTCATGCCCACGCCGGTCGCATTGGTGAGAATAACGCTGTCGTTAATCTCAGCGCGTAAACGGTCATGGTCGTCGAGATCAAAAAGCTGAATCTCACAGTCAGTATGGGCACGAATTTTCGCCACGGTTTCCTGCGCATTGGCAAAGAACTTATCGCGTTGGTTAAATACCGAGATCGCCTTTACCCCATCCAGCGCGGCCTGAACGCAAATGGCCGTTGCCGCACCGCCAGCGCCCAGAACAGTCATCTTTTTGCCCAGGATATCTATGCGCTCTTCAGCGAGGGCGCGCATGTAACCTGTACCATCAGTGATGTGCCCGGTTAGCACGCCATTATCATTCACGACGGTGTTCACCGCGCCAACAAGCTGCGCAGCGGGAGACAGCTTATCCAGATAACGACAAACCTCCGTTTTATTGGGCATGGAAACATTGCATCCGCGCAGCTTCAGTGCACGAAAACCTTGCACCACCTCCTTCAGTTCCTCAGTGCCGACCTCAAAAGCCAGGTAAGCATAGTCCAGCCCAAGATGCGCGAAGGCTTCGTTGTGCATGGTTGGCGACATACTGTGGCGAATAGGGGTGGCTATTAGCCCAATCAGCTCGGTATGCCCGGTAATACGTTCTGCCATGATAGTGTCCTCAGTAAGTTAAAAGTGGAATGCTTGTCGCTTCGCGGTTACCCAGTGCGCCAATCTCTTCGAGGGCATCCAGTACGTTGCGTCCTTCGCGTACACCATCAATAATTCGCCGCGCTTTCAGGCTGTCGCCGATGTTCATTATTTTGATTTGGTTGGCGGTGGCCCAGTGCTCTATGGCCTCGAAACCGGTGCGGTTAGGACGCATCCCCAGACAGATAAAGCCGTAGTCAAAGGTGATGTCGAAGGTGCGGTGAGGGTTTTTAACGCGGAAACGATCGGGTTGGACTTCAACGAGTTGCGTGTTCATATGTTGTTCTACCTGATGTTGTTCAAGCAGAGCTAACATGGCTCTCTTTGTGATGATGTCGAGGTCGCGTCCTGGTGAATGCTGCATTTCAATCAGTACAGCTTCAGCGCCTCGGCTGGCAAAATACTCAACAACATCGAGTCCAACGGCACCGCCGCCGACCACGGCGATACGCTTGCCTTGCAGCTCGCTAAAGCTATTCAGGTGTTGAATCATGCCAGTAATCGTGAACACCCCGCTGCCGGGGCGGTCGATCGTCTCATGTAACCCTGCAATTGGCGGCAGCAGGGGGACAGAGCCCGTGGCATTCACAATTAAGTCGGGACGCAGCACTTCGAGGGAGTCGGGCTGAATGTGTTGCCCCAGCTGCAATTGCAAATTCTCCAGCCGGGCAATACGGTTGTTCAGGAATTGCGGAAAATCGGCAATACGTTTTTTTTCGGGCAACCGTGCAATCTCGACAGCCAGGCCTCCGATATGGTCTTTGGCTTCAAGCAGCCATGTCTTGCATCCCACCTCGGCGGCCGTGCAGGCGGCTTCGATACCTGCGGTCCCAGCCCCGATGACGACGACACGCGTTGGACGATTTACCCGCCGCTTTTTATAAGCATCGCCATGGATAATATCGGGGTTAATTGAGCAGCGAAGAGGAAGCGAGCGGGCAATGCGATGGTCGGCGCACCCGATGTTGCAGGAGATGCACTTACGCATCATCTCTTCATGCCCACTCTGTACCTTTTGCACCCAGTCTGGTTCGGCAATCAGCCCGCGACCAATGGCAATGAGGTCGGCGTCACCCTGGGCAAGAATGTCTTCAGCAAGCTGAGGCGTGCGAATATTGCCAGCGACAACGGTGGGTTTATTAAATTTGTCGCGCACGGCACGTGACAGATAGCGTTTCCAGCCATCCTCTTGAGACATTTGGTCTATTTGTAAAAACAGGTTGTCATTCTGCGCCGCCGACACATTGATGATGTCGACTTTTTCCTGACAGTATTCAAGGATGCGCAGCGAATCCGCGAGCGTGTTACCGCCCTGTAAAAAATCATCCGCGCTGATACGCAGACTGATGGGAAACGTCGGTCCAACGCAGGCCCGAACTTTGTCGACAATCAGGGTTAAAAAGCGTGACCGGTTCTCGATACTTCCGCCAAATTCGTCATTGCGCTGATTGAACAGTGGCGATAAAAACTGACTAATTAAATAAGAGTGCCCGGCATGAATCTCTACGCAGTCAAAATTGGCGCGTCTGACGCGTTCTGCAGCGTCACCAAATTTGTCAACCGCCCGATATATTTCCTCATGCGTCATCGGACGTGGAATAGTCCCCTTCTTTTTTGACGGTACCGCGGAGGCTGAAATGGGCATCTCCCCATTGAGGCGATAGGTATAAGCTGATGCACCTGCATGATTTAACTGGATGGCGACACAGGCTCCGTGTTTATGCAACGTCTCGGTGAGTTTGTATAAACCGGGAATATACTGGTCATTATCAATGCGTAGTTGTGTGGTGCCGTTCGACGCGAATGGGAAATCCACGCAAATATTCTCAATCGTAATGAGCCCGGTGCCACCCTTTGCTCTAAGTGAATAGTAATCAAGCTGTTCCTGAGAGACTTCGCCATTCAGACTGGCCAGATTGGTGCCCATTGGCGGCATGATGATACGGTTTTTTAATGTCATCCCGTTGATTGTTAACGGGGTAAACAGGTGAGGGTAAGCGTGCATACATTGTCTCCACAAAAGATCTGACAGGCAGGCTGAGACGATCCCGATGTGCTTTGCGTTGAATTTTCTCTGCGGCGATGATAGCGACGGGGAATTTGCGGAAATAATGGTTTTTTTTTCAGAAGCTATAGGCAGGTTCTATGGGATTAACTATCAAATAACAAAAGAAGGGCATTGATGTTAATTAAAATAGCAAACGATTTACTTCTTGTGATAACAGAGAGGAAAAAGTGAGGAGAAGATGATGCGAGTCAAAATATAAACGTCATCGGTGAATAAATAACGCGCTTTCTGCAAGAAAATAAATTGCGATTAATTGTTTTAGCGCAGTTTTCGTTAAAAAAAAGCCCGGACTGCAGAGCAGAGCGGGCTGATTAAGAGGTGTACCAGTTAACGCATAAAGGCCGGCTGGTTGTTTTCGTAAGCCGAGATCGCGCTTTCGTGCTGCAGCGTCAGGCCGATACTGTCCAGCCCGTTCAGCATGCAATGGCGACGGAAGTCATCAATCTTAAAGCTGTAAGACTGGTCGCCAGCTTTCACGACCTGGGATTCCAGGTCCACTTCAAACCTTATCCCCGGATTGGCTTTCACCAGCGTGAATAACGCTTCCACCTGCTCGTCGCTCAACGTCACCGGCAGCAGCTGGTTGTTGAAGCTGTTACCATAAAAAATATCGGCAAAGCTGGGGGCAATCACGACTTTGAAACCGTAATCGGTCAGCGCCCAGGGGGCATGTTCACGAGATGAACCGCAACCAAAGTTCTCGCGCGTAAGCAGAATCGAGGCACCTTTATACTCAGGAAAGTTGAGTACGAAGTCCGGATTGGGCTCTAAACCGTGATCGTCCAGAAAACGCCAGTCATTGAACAGATGGGCACCGAAGCCCACGCGGGTCACTTTCTGCAGAAACTGCTTCGGAATGATGGCATCGGTGTCGACGTTAGCGGCATCCAAAGGAACCACCAGACCAGTATGTTGAGTGAATTTTTCTGCCATGATGGTTTCCTTATGTCAGGCTGCGAATGTCGGCAAAATGGCCATTAATGGCGGCAGCGGCGGCCATTGCCGGGCTGACTAAATGCGTGCGTCCGCCACGGCCCTGGCGACCTTCGAAGTTACGGTTACTGGTGGATGCACAGCGCTCGCCGGGGTTCAGGCGGTCATTGTTCATTGCCAGACACATGGAGCAGCCAGGCAGGCGCCACTCAAAACCGGCCTCAATAAAAATTTTATCCAGTCCTTCTGCTTCAGCCTGAGCCTTAACCGGGCCTGAGCCGGGTACCACGAGTGCCTGTACACCTGGCGCGACTTTACGCCCTTTGGCAATCGCGGCGGCGGCGCGCAGATCTTCAATGCGCGAGTTAGTGCAGGAGCCAATAAAGACTTTATCAATGCTGACGTCGGTCAGTTTGATGCCGGGTTGCAGGTTCATGTAAGCCAGTGCTTTTTCAGCGGAGGCTCGCTCTACCGGATCGGCAAATGATGCGGGATCGGGGATGTTGGCATCAACCGCGATCACCTGGCCGGGGTTGGTTCCCCATGTCACCTGCGGTGCAATCTCTTCCGCATGCAGCGTAACGACGCGATCAAATTTAGCCTCGGGATCGCTCTTCAGCGTGCGCCAGTATGCAACGGCCTGCTCCCACTTTTCGCCTTCAGGGGAGAACTGGCGGCCTTTCAGATAACTGAATGTCGTGTCATCCGGCGCAACCAGACCGGCTTTCGCACCCATTTCAATCGCCATATTACACAGTGTCATGCGGCCTTCCATGCTCAGCGCTTCAATCGCGGAACCACAGAATTCAACCACGTGACCGGTACCGCCGGCGCTGCCGGTTTTACCAATAATCGCCAGCACAATATCTTTTGCCGTAATGCCCGGCGCGACGGTGCCTGTCACTTCAATCTTCATGGTTTTGGCACGGCCCTGCTTCAGGGTTTGCGTGGCAAAAACATGTTCCACCTCGGACGTACCGATACCGAATGCCAGTGAACCAAAGGCACCGTGGGTCGCCGTGTGCGAGTCGCCGCAGACAATCGTCATGCCGGGTAATGTCATGCCTTGCTCTGGGCCAATAACATGCACGATGCCCTGGAACGGGTGATCCAGGTCATACAGCTGCACGCCAAATTCGGCACAGTTCTTCATCAGTTCCTGCATCTGGATGCGCGCCATCTCACCCGAAGCATTGATGTCCTTGGTCTGGGTGGACACGTTGTGATCCATGGTGGCAAACGTCTTCGACGGCTGACGAACTTTACGCCCGTGTGCTCGCAAGCCATCAAAGGCCTGTGGTGAGGTCACCTCATGAATCAGGTGGCGGTCAATATAGAGCAAGGGTGTTTCATTCGGCGCTTCGTGAACGACATGTGCATCAAATAACTTCTGGTATAAGGTTTTCATTTTATTATTTTTCCTCGGCGATAAAGCGGGCAATGATGCTGCCCATCTCATCTGTGCTGATCGCATGGCCGTCACCCGCTAAATCTTTAGTGCGATAGCCTTCCGCTAAGGCCCGGCTAATGGCGCGCTCGATGCAGGCAGCGGCGTCATCGGCATTCAGGCTGTAGCGCAGCAGCAGCGACAGAGACAGGATCTGGGCAATGGGATTCGCAATGTTCTGACCTGCGATATCGGGCGCTGAGCCGCCAGCCGGTTCATACAGGCCAAAACCGTCTTCGCTCAGGCTGGCTGAAGGCAACATGCCCATCGAGCCGGTGATCATCGCGCACTCGTCTGACAAAATGTCGCCAAACAGGTTGGAACACAGCAGCACGTCGAACTGAGAGGGATCTTTAATCAACTGCATGGTGGCGTTATCAATGTACATGTGGCTCAGCTGTACATCTGGGTAATCTTTCGCGATTTCGTTCACGATTTCGCGCCACATCACGGACGTTTGCAGCACGTTAGCTTTATCGACCGAGGTGACTTTGTTGCGACGCTTAAGAGCCGATTCAAAAGCCTGGCGCGCAATGCGCTCGATTTCAAAGCGATGATAAACTTCAGTATCAAAAGCCCGCTCGTGTGGGCCGCTGCCTTCGCGTCCTTTCGGCTGACCAAAATAAATTCCACCGGTCAGCTCACGTACGCAGAGAATATCGAAACCGCGGGCAGCGATATCGCTGCGCAGTGGGCAAAAGGCTTCCAGACCACTGTACAGCGCCGCAGGACGCAGGTTGCTGAACAGCTTAAAGTGTTTGCGTAACGGCAGCAGCGCGCCGCGCTCAGGCTGAGAGGCTGGCGGTAAGTGCTCCCACTTAGGGCCGCCTACCGATCCAAACAGAATCGCGTTAGCCTGCTCACAACCTGCAACGGTAGCAGGTGGCAAAGGTTCGCCATGACGATCGATGGCGATACCGCCGACATCGTATTCACTGGTGGTAATACGCAAATTAAAACGCTGACGAACCGCATCCAATACTTTGATAGCCTGGGCCATCACTTCCGGGCCAATTCCGTCGCCCGCCAGTACTGCGATATGTGAAGAGTTTGACATGATTACACCGTTTCCTTCTGATCTTTAGACTTGCGCTGTAACTCTTTCTCGACCTGTTTGGCTCGCCAGATGTTGTTTAGTGCGTTCACCATCGCTTTTGCAGAAGATTCGACAATATCTGTCGCCAGACCGACGCCGTGGAACTTACGATTGTTGTAGCTCACCACGATATCAACCTGACCCAGCGCATTCTCGCCATGACCTTTTGCCGTCAGCTTGTAATTAACCAGTTCTGCATTGAACTGGGTAATACGGTTAATCGCCTGATAAACCGCATCAACCGGACCGTTACCGGTCGCCGCTTCTGATTTCGTTTGTTCGCCGCAGCCCAGATTTACCGACGCGGTGGCCGTAATGCTGGAGCCTGACTGCACATTGAAATCATTCAGTTGGAAAAATTCAGGCTCTTCGTTTTGTTTATTAATGAAAGCCAGCGCTTCCAGATCGTAATCAAATACCTGACCTTTCTTGTCCGCCAGTTTCAGGAAAGCGTCATACAGGGAATCCAGGTTGTATTCGCTTTCTGTGTAGCCCATCTCTTCCATACGATGTTTTACCGCTGCGCGACCGGAGCGGGATGTCAGATTAAGCTGAATTTTGTGCAGGCCGATGGATTCAGGAGTCAGGATTTCATAGTTTTCACGATTTTTGATGACACCGTCCTGATGAATACCGGAAGAGTGGGCAAAGGCGTTAGAACCGACCACTGCTTTGTTGGCCGGAATCGGCATATTGCAGATCTGGCTAATCATCTGGCTGGTACGGTAAATTTCCTGATGATGAATATTGGTATGAACATTCATGATCTGCTGGCGGGTTTTGATCGCCATGATCACTTCTTCCAGCGCACAGTTACCGGCGCGTTCACCTAATCCGTTCAACGTGCCTTCGACCTGACGGGCTCCAGCCTGAACCGCAGCAATCGCATTGCCCGTTGCCATGCCCAAATCATCATGCGTATGGACAGACAGGATCGCTTTATCAATGTTTGGCACGCGGTGAATCAACTGGCTAATGATGTTGGCGTATTCGTTCGGCAAGGTGTAGCCGACGGTGTCCGGGATGTTAATGGTGGTCGCACCGGCGTTAATTGCGGCTTCAACCATACGGCACAGGTCGTCAATTGGGGTACGGCCACCATCTTCACAGGAAAACTCGACATCATCCGTATAGTTACGGGCGCGCTTCACCATACGAACGGCGCGTTCGATCACTTCAGGCAGGGTACTGCGCAGCTTCGTGGCAATATGCATCGGTGACGTCGCGATAAAGGTATGGATACGGAACGCTTCAGCGACGCGCAACGACTCGTAAGCGGCATCAATATCCTGTTCAACACAGCGAGCCAGACCGCAAACCCGGCTGTTTTTGATGGTGCGCGCAATGGTTTGCACGGATTCAAAATCACCTGGTGAAGACACAGGGAAACCGACTTCCATAACATCAACGCCCATACGTTCCAGCGCTAATGCAATTTGCAGTTTTTCTTTCACACTCAGGCTGGCCTGTAATGCCTGTTCACCATCGCGCAGAGTGGTATCGAAAATAATAACTTGCTGGCTCATCGTGTTCATCCTTTTGCGTTTCTTGCCTTGCAACGAGCATAAAAAAACCCGCGACAGGCGCGGGTTTTTAACTTTTAGCAGGTTCGAATCAGTGTTTGATTTCGCCCACAAGTCTACCGCGCACATAAGTTGCGTTTAGTAGTAGACCTGATAGACGAAAAGAACGTGACATGTTTCAAACCTCGTGAATTTTTTGCTGCATCTATTGGTACTGGAATCACCCATCGATGTCAACCATAAGCAAAGGGTTATTTTTTGCAGCGGCAAAGAAAAATGTTCTGCCATTTTCGGCCCTCGCAGAGTATTAAACGAGAGAGGCACTTCGCGTCACGCTTATTGCCGCGACGTTAGCCTGCCGGTCGATGGTTATGTGCTAATTCAATGAATTATAATGATAAATTAAAGACGTTATATCATTTTATCCACGAAGGTGTGGTGAAAGGCAGCATAATCCATCGCGCCTGAAGACTTTATAAGAGCGTTACGCCGTAAAAAGGCCCGGCTGAAAGACGGCTGGCTGAACCTGTCTGTCATCTGTTTTTTTTATTTCTTAGATACGACTGCAAAAAATACTATTACCAGCATTTTCCTCTGCTATTAACTGGCGTATTTAGTTTAATAATCGTAAGCCAAAGTTGGCGAGCAGAGGCTTTGTATCCTGCCTCCTTTAATAAAAGGCGTTTGGCGTTTGCCAGCCCGTTTTTCTGCGGTTATGGTAATCGACCTACTCTTAGAAAAAATAACCCAGCAGAATTCTCTGTATCTGGACAGCAGAAATGAGTTCTGCTGTCTTAGCAAAAACATAAGGTTTTGATCTTAATTGGCGAAAACAGGGCTGGATGCATGTGGCTAGCGGGAAAGCAGTCGTCAGTAGATTCAGTTCCTCAAGCCGGGAGGCAGAAAATGGAGATGTTGTCAGGAGCCGAAATGGTCGTCCGGTCGTTAATCGATCAGGGCGTTAAGCAGGTATTCGGCTACCCGGGTGGCGCAGTGCTGGATATTTATGATGCGCTGCAAACCGTAGGTGGGATAGATCACGTTCTGGTTCGTCACGAGCAGGGCGCGGTGCACATGGCAGATGGTCTGGCGCGCGCAACCGGTGAAGTGGGCGTGGTGCTGGTAACGTCGGGGCCGGGCGCAACCAATGCGATTACCGGCATAGCGACGGCCTATATGGATTCTATTCCGTTGGTCATTCTGTCAGGTCAGGTTCCTTCGTCTCTGATTGGCTATGATGCCTTCCAGGAATGTGACATGGTCGGTATTTCTCGTCCGGTGGTGAAACACAGTTTCCTGGTGAAAAATACCGAAGAGATCCCGATGGTGCTGAAAAAAGCCTTCTGGCTGGCCTCTACGGGTCGTCCTGGGCCGGTGGTCATCGATCTGCCAAAAGATATTCTTAATCCTGCGAATAAGCTGCCTTACCATTATCCGCAGGACGTGAGCATGCGCTCTTATAACCCCACGATTCAGGGGCACAAAGGCCAGATTAAACGCGCCTTGCAAACCTTGCTGGCGGCGCATAAGCCCGTTATCTATGCCGGCGGCGGTGCCATCACGTCCTCTTGCGAAGCGGAACTGCTGCAGTTGGCCGAACGCCTGAATATTCCGGTCACCACCTCACTGATGGGGCTGGGCGCGTTTCCTGGCAGTCATCGTCAGTGTGTCGGCATGCTGGGCATGCATGGAACCTACGAAGCGAACATGACCATGCACAACGCCGATTTGATCTTCGGGGTTGGCGTACGTTTTGATGACCGCACCACCAACAATCTGGCTAAATATTGTCCCAATGCCACCGTGATGCATATTGATATCGACCCGACCTCCATTTCAAAAACGGTGGCGGCAGATATTCCGATTGTCGGAGATGCCAAACAGACCTTACAGCAAATGCTGGAACTGTTGGATCAGAGTGAGGCAAAGCAGCCATTCGACAGCCTGCGTGACTGGTGGCAGTCGATTGAGACCTGGCGCAGTCGTCAATGCCTGGCGTTCGATCGCACCAGTGACAAAATCAAACCCCAGGCGGTTATCGAAACCATTTGTCGCCTGACGAACGGGGATGCCTACGTCACTTCGGACGTGGGACAGCATCAGATGTTCGCCGCCCTTTATTACACCTTCGATAAACCGCGTCGCTGGATTAACTCCGGTGGCCTCGGCACCATGGGCTTTGGCCTGCCTGCCGCGCTGGGCGTTAAAATGGCCCTGCCTGACGAGACGGTTATCTGTGTAACGGGTGATGGCAGTATTCAGATGAATATTCAGGAGCTCTCGACCGCGCTGCAGTACGATTTGCCGGTGTTGGTGCTGAATCTGAACAACCGTTTCCTGGGCATGGTGAAACAGTGGCAGGACATGATTTATTCCGGTCGCCATTCTCAGTCTTATATGGAATCGCTGCCTGATTTTGTTCGCCTGGCTGAAGCCTATGGTCACGTGGGTATTGCCATTGATCATCCTGCAGAGCTGGAAGAAAAGCTGGCGCTGGCGCTGGAAACCCTGGCCACAGGGCGGCTGGTCTTTGTAGACGTCAACGTTGACGGCAGTGAGCATGTTTACCCGATGCAGATTCGCGGTGGCAGCATGGACGAGATGTGGTTGAGCAAAACGGAGAGGACTTAATTATGCGTCGCATTTTATCAGTTTTGCTGGAAAACGAATCCGGCGCATTGTCTCGCGTAGTGGGTCTGTTTTCACAACGCGGCTATAACATTGAGAGCCTGACCGTCGCACCGACGGATGATCCCACGCTGTCACGCATGACCATTCAGACCGTCGGCGACCAGAAAGTGCTGGAGCAGATCGAGAAGCAGCTCCATAAACTGGTCGACGTACTGCGCGTGACCGAGTTAGGGCAGGGCGCGTATGTCGAACGTGAAATTATGCTGGTGAAAATTCAGGCGACGGGTTATGGCCGCGAAGAGGTGAAGCGTAGCGCTGAAATCTTCCGTGGGCAGATTATTGACGTCACGCCATCGCTTTACACGGTTCAGCTGGCAGGTACCAGCGACAAGCTGGATGCCTTTTTAAGCACCGTTCGTGAAGTCGCTGAAATTGTCGAAGTGGCTCGCTCAGGAATCGTGGGCGTGTCTCGTGGTGAGCGCATTATGCGTTAATCACGCTCCGTTACCATCAGCAATGTTTGTAACCCGGCGAAATGCCGGGTTTTTTCTTTTTAATGCGCAAGATTGACGACCATCAGAAAAGCGGTTGCTACGCGCACTTTTCTGCTGTTAGATGTGCTAAAAAGGATGTCCATAGCTTATCTGCGGGTTAACAATCAGCTTAAGCCTGTTTAATGGTGGGGTTACAGTGAAACTGGATGAAATTGCGCGTCTGGCGGGTGTATCGCGCACCACGGCCAGTTACGTTATAAATGGGAAAGCACGGCAGTATCGTGTCAGCGACAAAACCGTTGAGAAAGTCATGGCGGTGGTGCGCGAGCATAATTACCATCCCAATGCGGTAGCGGCAGGGCTGCGCGCCGGACGCACGCGATCGATTGGATTGGTCATCCCCGATTTAGAAAATACCAGTTACACGCGCATTGCTAACTACCTTGAACGTCAGGCTCGCCAGCGTGGCTACCAGTTGCTGATTGCCTGTTCTGAAGATCAGCCTGATAACGAGATGCGCTGTATCGAGCATCTGCTGCAACGCCAGGTCGATGCGATTATCGTATCGACGTCGCTTCCACCCGAGCATCCTTTTTATCAACGCTGGATCAATAACCCATTACCGATCATCGCGCTGGACCGTGCGCTGGATCGTGAGCACTTCACCAGCGTTGTCGGCGCCGACCAAGATGATGCCTTTGCGCTGGCGGCTGAATTGCGTCAGCTCAAAATTAATAACGTGCTGTTTATGGGCGCGTTACCTGAACTCTCCGTCAGTTTCCTGCGTGAATTGGGCTTCAGAGAGGCCTGGAAAGATGATGAGCGCCCAATTGATTACATTTACTGTAATAGTTTTGAACGCACGGCCTCTGCTGCGTTGTTTGAAACTTATCTGGAGAATCACCCCATGCCAGATGCGCTTTTCACGACCTCTTTTGGTCTGCTGCAGGGCGTCATGGATGTCACGCTGAAACGTAACGGGCGTTTGCCAGCCGATCTCGCCATTGCCACCTTTGGCGATCACGAGTTGTTGGACTTTCTTGAATGTCCGGTATTGTCTGTTGGCCAACGTCATCGTGACGTCGCCGAACGGGTGCTGGAATTAGTTTTAGCCTCTTTGGATGAACCCAGAAAACCCAAACCCGGTTTAACCCGAATTCGTCGTAATTTATTGCGTCGTGGACAATTAAGCAGAATTTCTAATTAAATTAAGGGCAGCAATAAGTCTGCCCTGTCTATTACATGCTGTTTTTAAACTCTTTCTTCTTAAAGTAAAAAAGCGTAAGCGTTATTCATTCATGCTCACAAATTAAGTTAACGGACTATTCTTGTTTACTTACAACTTAGCGCCTGTTTTAAACGCTGTTTGTCGCTATGTGGCTGTGCATCCCTTAAGAAATCCCCTAAAATGCGTCCCCTGTCTCAAAACGGCTCAACGCTATTCAACCTGAATAAACGTGTAATTTTAAGCCACTCTTTTTTGCGTCAGATTTTTTTATTCAGTTATTCATTAGTTTAATTTTGATTAATCATCTTTTGGCGTTTTGAAACCCTCTCAGTGTTAATTCCCGCCTTGGTAAATAGTCATATTCAACTGCCGCTCCGGCTTGACAATGATTTCCTACGATCCTTAAACTCGTTTTGTGGTAAAAAGTGGGATAAAGTGGTGCAAATGGGTAATTGAGGGGTGAGGCTGGCATGTTCCGTGGAGCAACGTTAGTCAATCTCGACAGCAAAGGACGCCTGGCGGTACCAACGCGCTATCGCAATTTGCTGAGCGAGGAATCACAGGGGCAGATGGTTTGTACCATCGACCTCCACCAGCCATGCCTGTTGCTCTACACCTTGCCCGCATGGGAAATCATTGAGAAGAAGCTGGCGAGTCTTTCCAGCATGAATCCTCTGGAGCGCCGGGTACAGCGCTTGCTGCTGGGACATGCCAGTGAATGTCAGATGGACAATGCAGGCCGCTTGTTGTTGGCGAATACGCTTCGTCAGCATGCAAATTTAAGCAAAGAAGTGATGCTGGTTGGGCAGTTCAACAAGTTTGAACTGTGGGATGAACAGACCTGGTATCAACAAGTCAGGGAAGATATTGACGCAGAACAGTCAGCTCAGGAGCCTTTATCTGAGCGGTTGCAGGATTTATCGCTATAGCTATGCAGGAAAATTACAAACACACCACCGTGCTGTTGGATGAGGCGGTTAATGGCCTCAACATCAAGGAAGACGGCATCTACATCGACGGCACCTTTGGTCGTGGCGGCCACTCGCGCTTAATTCTGGCGCAGCTTGGCGCTGGCGGAAAGCTCATCGCCATTGACCGTGACCCGCAAGCTATCGCCGCAGCGGCTGAGATAAAGGACCCACGTTTTTCGATTGTTCATGGTCCTTTTTCCGCACTGGCAGAGTACATGGCCGAGCGGGAACTGGTTGGCCGTATCGACGGCATATTGCTGGATCTGGGGGTTTCGTCCCCCCAACTGGATGATGCCGAACGAGGCTTTTCATTCATGCGTGACGGACCACTGGATATGCGCATGGACCCCACGCGGGGTCACTCTGCCGCCGAATGGTTATTGCAGGCAGAAGAAGCGGATATTGCGTTTGTGCTGAAAACTTACGGTGAAGAGCGTTTTGCGAAACGCATTGCCCGCGCCATCGTCGAACGTAATCGTGAAGAACCGATGACGCGCACGAAAGAGCTGGCTGCGGTAATTGCCGCTGCCACACCGATAAAAGATAAGTTTAAACATCCGGCCACGCGCAGCTTCCAGGCGATCAGGATCTGGATTAACAGCGAACTGGAAGAGATTGATATCGCGTTGAAAGGTGCGGTTGAGGTACTTGCCCCACAAGGGCGTTTATCCGTTATCAGCTTCCATTCGCTGGAAGACCGACTGGTAAAACGTTTTATGCGCGATCAGAGTCGGGGTCCGCAGGTGCCACATGGACTCCCTATGACCGAACAGCAGCTCAATGCGCTGGGTGGCCGTCAGTTAAAGCTACTGGGAAAAATGGTACCGGGTGACGTTGAGGTGAAAGAGAACCCTCGTGCACGCAGTTCCGTTTTACGCATCGCGGAGAGAACTGACGCATGATCGGCAACGAACGGCACAGCTTACCCGGCGTTATCGCCGGGGACATTTTGCGCAAAGGCAAAATTCCCCTGCTGTTGCTGATAGCCGTACTGGTTTCTGCCGTATTGGTGGTGACCACTACGCACAAAACGCGCCTGTTAACCGCCCAGCGAGAGCAACTGGTGCTGGAGCGTGATGCGCTGGACATTGAGTGGCGCAATTTAATTCTGGAAGAGAACGCCCTTGGCGATCACAGCCGCGTTGAGCGGATCGCCACCGAAAAGCTGCAGATGCAGCACGTTGATCCTTCGCAGGAAAACATCGTGGTGCAAAAATAAGGATCTGTTACTGCTAATGAACGGCGTAAAAAGAACGCTGAAGTTAAAAAAACCGGAAGATAAAGCCAGCTTTGTAAGCTGGCGTTTTGCGTTGTTATGCGGTTGCATTTTGCTGGCGTTAGGTGGGCTGTTGTCCCGGGTTGCGTGGCTGCAGGTGATCAACCCAGACAAGCTGGTTAAAGAAGGCGATTTACGCTCATTACGCGTTCAGGCGGTGCCGACCGCGCGCGGCATGATCAGCGATCGTGGTGGACGCCCGCTGGCGGTCAGCGTGCCGGTAAATGCGATCTGGGCCGATCCTAAAGAGCTGCATGATGCTGGCGGGGTCACGCTTGACAGCCGCTGGAAAGCCTTATCCGATGCCCTTTCTATCCCCATTGATCAACTGGCCGCACGCGTGAATGCGAATCCCAAAGGGCGCTTTATTTACCTGGCGCGTCAGGTCAATCCCGCCATCGGTGAATACGTTAAAAAACTCAAGCTGCCGGGCATTCATTTGCGTGAAGAGTCCCGACGCTACTACCCGGCTGGTCAGGTGACGTCACATCTCATCGGCTTTACCAATATCGACGGCCAGGGCATTGAAGGCATCGAAAAGAGCTTCGATAAATGGCTGACCGGTGAACCGGGCGAGCGAACCGTGCGTAAAGATCGCTACGGACGTGTGATTGAAGATATCTCTTCGGTTGACAGCCGTGCCGCGCATAACCTGACGCTGAGCATCGACGAACGCCTGCAGGCGCTGGTCTACCGCGAACTCAACAACGCAGTGGCCTTTAACAAAGCGGAATCGGGCACGGCGGTGCTGGTGGATGTGAACACCGGCGAAGTACTGGCAATGGCCAACAGCCCGGCTTACAACCCGAATAACCTGAGCAACACGGCAAAAGACCTGATGCGTAACCGCGCTATCACCGACATTTTCGAGCCTGGCTCAACGGTGAAGCCGATGGTGGTGATGACGGCCCTGCAACGCGGTGTGGTGAAAGAGAACAGCGTACTGAATACCGTTCCCTATCGCGTCAACGGCCATGAAATCAAAGATGTGGCGCGCTACAGCGAACTGACTTTGACAGGTGTTTTACAGAAATCGAGTAACGTCGGTGTTTCACGACTAGCGTTAGCGATGCCCTCCTCAGCGCTTGTAGATACTTATGCGCGCTTTGGACTGGGTAAACCGACCAATTTGGGGCTGGTCGGGGAAAGTAGTGGCTTATACCCTAAAAAACAACGGTGGTCTGACATAGAGAGGGCCACCTTCTCTTTCGGCTACGGGCTAATGGTAACGCCGTTACAGTTAGCGCGAGTCTACGCAACGATTGGCAGCTTCGGCATTGCACGTCCGCTGTCGATAACCAAAGTTGATCCGCCGGTTGGTGGTGAGCGCGTGTTTCCTGAAGCCCTGGTGAAAACCGTGGTGCACATGATGGAAAGCGTGGCGTTACCGGGCGGAGGCGGCGTGAAAGCCGCCATCAAAGGCTATCGCGTGGCGATCAAAACCGGTACCGCGAAAAAGGTCGGGCCGGATGGTCGTTACGTGAATAAATACATTGCCTATACCGCAGGCGTTGCGCCTGCCAGTCGCCCTCGTTTTGCGCTGGTGGTGGTCATTAACGATCCCCAGGCCGGTAAATATTATGGTGGTGCGGTTTCTGCACCGGTGTTCGGTGCCATCATGGGCGGCGTTCTGCGTACCATGAATATCGAACCGGATGCCCTGCCGACCAATGACAAAAACGAGTTGGTGACAAACAGAAGTGAGGAATCAAGTGACAGATCGTAACCTGCGCGACTTACTCGGACCGTGGGTGCCTGACGCACCTGCGCGCCCGTTGCGTGACATGACTCTGGACAGCCGCAGTGCGGCGGCGGGCGATCTGTTTGTGGCCATTGCCGGCCATCAGGTTGATGGTCGCCGGTTTATTCCTCAGGCGATTGCGCAGCGCGTGGCTGCCGTTATCGCGGAAGCAGAAGGGGAAGCGACCGACGGCGAAATTCGTGAGATGCACGGCGTGCCGGTCATTTATCTGGCGCAGCTGCATCAACGTCTTTCTGCTCTGGCAGGCCGTTTTTACCAGCAGCCTGGCGAAAAGCAAAAGCTGATTGGCGTAACCGGTACCAATGGTAAAACGACCACCACGCAGTTACTGGCGCAATGGGCCAGCCTGCTGGGCGAAACCAGTGCCGTGATGGGCACGGTAGGCAATGGGCTGGTCGGGCAACTGGTGCCAGCGGAAAATACCACGGGTTCAGCCGTAGACGTGCAGCACAACCTGGATGAACTGGTCCGGAAAGGCGCATCGCTGACGGCAATGGAAATTTCGTCACACGGGCTGGTGCAGCATCGTGTTTCAGCACTGCCCTTTGCCGCTGCGGTGTTTACCAACCTCAGCCGTGACCATCTCGATTACCACGGTGATATGCAGCAGTATGCGTCGGCAAAATGGTTGTTATTTTCCGAGCATCAGGTCGGTGTGGCCGTGCTTAATGCTGACGATGACGTCGGTCGCCGCTGGCTGGCAAATCTGCCTGATGCCGTGGCAGTCACGATGGAAAATAACCTGCAGCCCGGTAATCATGGCCGCTGGCTTCGTGCGACCGACGTGAACTATCACGATAATGGTGCCGACATTCGCTTCGACTCAAGCTGGGGCGAGGGCGAGATAAACAGCCGCCTGATGGGGGCCTTCAACGTCAGTAACTTACTGTTGGCTCTGGCAACGCTGCTGGCGCTGGGTTATGCGCTGGATGATCTACTGCGGGTTGCGGCAAGACTGCCGCCGGTGAACGGGCGAATGGAAGTCTTCAGCGCCCCGGGTAAGCCTACCGTCGTGGTGGATTATGCCCACACGCCGGATGCCTTAGAGAAAGCACTGGAAGCCGCGCGCCTGCATTGCAAAGGCAAACTGTGGTGCCTGTTCGGATGTGGCGGCGATCGCGACAAAGGTAAGCGCCCACTAATGGGAGCAATTGCTGAGCAGTTTGCCGACGTGGTGGTGGTGACGGATGATAATCCGCGCAGTGAAGATCCTCAGGCGATTGTGCAGGACATTCTGAGTGGGCTGCTCGATCCTGGCCGTGCCCGTGTCGTTTCCGGACGCGCGCAGGCCGTGACCAGCACCATCATGCAGGCTCATCCCGATGACATCGTATTGGTGGCCGGGAAAGGCCATGAAGACTATCAAATTGTTGGCAATCAACGTCTGGATTACTCCGATCGTGCGACGGTCGCCACATTGCTAGGAGGCGTAGCATGATTCCGGTTTCATTGAGCACGTTAGCACAGATCACCAGCGGCACCCTGCACGGCGACGACCTGACATTAAATGATGTCACTACGGATACCCGCAAGGTCACCGCAGGTAGCCTGTTCGTGGCCATCGTGGGCGAGCGTTTTGATGCCCATGACTTTGCAGAAGATGCCATTGCCAAGGGGGCCAAAGCCTTGCTGGTAAGTAAGCGTTTACCTGTATCTGTGCCTCAGGTCGTGGTTAAGGATACGCGCCTGGCGTTTGGCAAGCTGGGAGCATGGGTGCGTCAACAGGCCAGCGCTCGGGTCGTTGCCCTGACAGGCTCTTCCGGTAAGACCTCGGTGAAAGAGATGACGGCTGCGATTTTACGTCAATGTGGTGAAACACTTCATACCGCCGGTAACCTGAACAACGATTTTGGCGTGCCGATGACCTTATTGCGCCTCACGCCTGAACATCAGTTCGCGGTCATTGAGCTGGGTGCAAATCATCAGGGCGAAATCGCCTACACCACCGATCTGGTCCGTCCGGAAAGCGCGCTGGTCAATAACCTTGCCGCGGCTCATCTTGAAGGGTTTGGTTCGCTGGCTGGCGTGGCAAAAGCCAAAGGTGAAATTTTTAACGGTTTGCCCGCGAAGGGAACGGCGATATTAAACGCTGACAGCAATGACTGGCCGCACTGGCAGGAGAACCTGCACGGTAAAACGGTATGGCGTTTCTCCCCCCAGGATGCTGACTGCGATTTTCACGCGCGCGATATTCGCATCAGTCAGGATGGCACGCACTTTGTTATGCACACGCCGCATGGCGAAGCAGACATTACCTTACCGGTGCCGGGACGGCATAATATTGCGAATGCGCTCGCTGCTGCCGCGCTCGCGCTGTCGGTGGATGCCCCGCTCAGCGCAGTGCAGAGTGGCCTGAAAAACCTTCAGTCCGTGCCCGGACGCCTGTTCCCCATTCGCCTCTCCGCGCAGCAACTGCTGCTCGATGACAGCTACAACGCAAACGTCGGCTCAATGATCGCTGCAGCTCAGGTGCTGTCTGAGATGCCGGGTTACCGCGTCATGGTGGTGGGCGATATGGCTGAATTAGGCGACGAAAGCGAACAGTGCCATCGTGAAGTGGGCCTGGCCGCCAAAGCCGCAGGCATTGATCGGGTGTTAAGCACCGGTCAGATAAGCCATTTAATTAGCGAAAGCAGTGGCGTTGGCGAACATTTCAGCGATAAAACCGCGCTGACTGAACGTTTACGCCAGTTACTGTCCGAACACAAAGAAATGACCGTATTGATTAAGGGTTCACGTAGTGCCGCCATGGAGCAGGTAGTACAGAGCTTACAGGAGAAAGGAACATGTTAGTTTGGCTGGCCGAACATCTGGTCGCATTTTATTCCGGCTTTAACGTCTTTTCGTATCTGACGTTTCGCGCCATTGTCAGCCTGCTGACCGCGTTATTTATCTCCCTGTGGATGGGGCCACGCCTGGTTGCGTGGCTGCAGAAACTGCAAATCGGTCAGGTGGTGCGTAACGACGGCCCGGAGTCGCACTTTAGCAAGCGTGGGACGCCGACCATGGGCGGCATCATGATTCTGACTTCGATCACCCTGTCGGTATTAATGTGGGCTTACCCATCCAACCCCTATGTCTGGTGTGTGCTGGTGGTGCTGGTGGGCTTTGGCGTGATTGGCTTTGTCGATGATTACCGCAAAGTAGTACGCAAAGATACCAAAGGGTTGATCGCGCGCTGGAAATACTTCTGGATGTCGGTGGTTTCCCTGGGTGTTGCCTTTGCGCTTTACCTGGCCGGTAAAGATACGCCAGCCACAGAGCTGGTTGTGCCTTTCTTCAAAGACGTGATGCCACAGCTGGGGCTGTTTTACATCGTGCTGGCTTACTTTGTCATTGTGGGTACCGGTAATGCCGTCAACCTGACCGACGGTCTGGATGGCCTGGCCATTATGCCAACCGTCTTTGTGGCGGCAGGTTTTGCACTGGTCGCCTGGGCAACAGGTAACGTGAAATTCGCCGAATATCTGCATATTCCTTATTTACGGCATGCCGGTGAACTGGTGATCGTCTGTACCGCCATCGTGGGGGCAGGATTAGGGTTCCTCTGGTTCAATACCTATCCGGCCCAGGTTTTCATGGGCGATGTCGGATCGCTGGCGCTGGGCGGCGCATTGGGGACCATCGCCGTGCTGCTGCGTCAGGAATTTTTATTAGTGATCATGGGCGGCGTGTTTGTTGTTGAAACGCTGTCGGTGATTCTGCAGGTGGGGTCATTCAAGCTACGCGGGCAACGCATTTTCCGTATGGCACCAATCCACCATCACTACGAACTGAAAGGCTGGCCAGAGCCGCGCGTCATTGTGCGCTTCTGGATTATTTCGCTCATGCTGGTGCTGATTGGCCTGGCGACGCTGAAGGTACGGTAATCATGGCTGACTATCGCGGGAGAAAAGTCGTCATCATCGGATTAGGCCTGACCGGGCTGTCCTGTGTTGATTTCTTTGTAGCGCAGGGCGTAACGCCACGCGTGATGGATACCCGTATGTCACCGCCAGGGCTGGATAAGTTGCCTGAGCAGGTAGAGCGCTACGTGGGCGGTATCAACAGTGACTGGCTGTTAGCGGCAGACCTTATCATTGCCAGCCCCGGTATTGCGCTGGCGCATCCGGCGTTGTGTGAAGCTGCGGACGCGGGCATCGAAATCGTCGGTGACATTGAGCTGTTTTGTCGTGAAGCACAGGCACCGATTGTGGCGATTACCGGCTCGAACGGAAAAAGTACGGTCACCACCCTGGTCGGCGAAATGGCGAAGGCGGCAGGCTGGCAGGTAGGCGTGGGTGGCAATATTGGTTTGCCCGCGCTCAGCCTGCTGAAAGCGCCTGCGCAGCTGTATGTGCTGGAGCTCTCCAGCTTTCAGTTGGAAACCACGCACAGCCTGAAAGCCGCAGCCGCCACCATTCTTAACGTGACGGAAGATCATATGGATCGCTATCCGTTAGGTATGCAGCAGTATCGGGCAGCCAAACTGCGTATTTACGAGAACGCCCAGGTTTGTGTGGTGAACGCTGATGATGGCATGACGATGCCGGTGCGCGGCGCTGACGCGCGCTGTGTGAGTTTTGGCATCGATATCGGGGATTACCATCTCAATAAGCAGCAGGGCAGTATCTGGCTCCGCGCCAAAGGCGAGAAGGTGCTGAACACCGATGAAATGACGCTGGTGGGGCAACATAATTACACCAATGCGCTGGCGGCATTAGCGTTGGCAGATGCGGTGGGGTTACCACGATCCACCAGCCTGTCTGCGCTTGCAGCCTATTCCGGCCTGCCACACCGTTTTCAACTGGTTCATGAGAGTCGCGGCGTACGCTGGATTAATGATTCAAAAGCGACCAACGTCGGCAGTACAGAAGCCGCATTAAAAGGCTTGCAGGTTAACGGCACGCTCTGGCTGCTGCTTGGTGGGGATGGCAAATCAGCAGACTTCTCGCCGTTGGCGTCTTATGTTCAGGGCGATCGTATCCGGTTGTTCTGCTTTGGTCGCGATGGTGATGCGCTGGCCGCGCTGCGGCCCGACGTCGCAGTACGCACTGAAACGCTGCAGCAGGCTATGGAACAGATTGCCAGGCAGGTCCAGCCGGGCGATATGGTACTGCTTTCGCCAGCCTGTGCCAGCCTCGATCAGTTTCGCAGTTTTGAGCAGCGCGGTGACGTCTTCGCGCAACTGGCCAGGGAGCTAAGCTGATGCGTATTCCTGGTTCGGGCATTGCGAGTTACCTGTCCAGTCGGTTGAGTAACTGGGTAATGGGGTCGCGCGAAAGCGATGATACCTCGCTGGTGCTCTATGACCGTACGTTGCTCTGGTTAACGCTGGGATTAGCCGCCATCGGCTTTGTGATGGTGACCTCTGCGTCGATGCCGGTAGGTCAGCGTCTGAATGACGATCCGTTCTATTTTGCCAAGCGTGATGCGTTTTATATCGCCCTGGCATTCGGTATGGCGCTGGTTACCCTGCGTGTCCCGATGGATTTCTGGCAGCGTTACAGCAACGTGATGCTGATGGTGTCTGTCGCCATGCTGTTGATTGTTTTAGTCGTGGGTAGCTCGGTCAATGGTGCTTCACGCTGGATTGCGTTAGGCCCGCTACGTATCCAGCCAGCCGAATTATCTAAACTCACGCTCTTCTGCTATCTCGCCAGTTACCTGGTGCGTAAAGTCGAAGAGGTGCGAAATAACTTCTGGGGCTTCTGTAAGCCGATGGGCGTGATGGTCGTGCTGGCTGTACTGCTGCTGGCTCAACCGGACCTTGGGACGGTGGTGGTGCTGTTTGTTACCACGCTGGCGATGCTGTTTCTGGCGGGGGCCAAGCTGTGGCAGTTTCTGGCCATCATCGGCTCCGGCATTTTTGCCGTGGTGCTGTTGATTATCGCCGAGCCATACCGTATGCGCCGCGTCACGTCATTCTGGGACCCATGGGAAGATCCTTTCGGCAGCGGCTACCAGCTTACACAATCGCTGATGGCGTTTGGCCGCGGTGAATTCTGGGGCCAGGGGCTGGGGAATTCGGTTCAGAAACTGGAATATCTGCCCGAAGCGCATACCGACTTTATTTTCTCCATTATCGGAGAAGAACTGGGTTACATCGGTGTGGTTTTAGCGCTGTTAATGGTATTCTTCGTCGCTTTTCGCGCAATGTCGATCGGTCGACGCGCGCTTGAACTTGACCAACGTTTTTCGGGCTTCTTAGCCTGTTCAATCGGCGTATGGTTTAGCTTTCAGGCACTGGTCAACGTGGGCGCCGCGGCGGGTATGTTACCGACCAAAGGGCTGACGTTACCGTTAATTAGTTACGGTGGTTCGAGTCTCATCATTATGTCTACGGCCATCGTATTTTTGTTACGTATTGATTATGAAACGCGTCTGGCTAAAGCGCAGGCGTTTACCCGAGGTGGTCGATGAGTGGTAAACGATTGATGGTCATGGCAGGTGGCACTGGCGGACATGTGTTCCCGGGGCTGGCCGTGGCCCATCATCTGAAAGCGCAGGGCTGGGAAGTTCGCTGGTTAGGCACCGCAGATCGTATGGAAGCCGACCTGGTACCCAAGCACGGTATCGACATCGACTTTATCCGTATCAGCGGATTACGCGGCAAGGGCATCAAAGCCCTGTTGCTAGCGCCGGTGCGTATTTTTAACGCCTGGCGTCAGGCTCGCAAGATTATTAAAGCCTGGAAGCCGGACGTCGTGCTGGGCATGGGTGGCTATGTATCGGGCCCGGGTGGCCTGGCTGCCTGGAGTTGTGGTGTCCCTGTCGTGCTGCATGAGCAAAACGGTATTGCCGGACTCACCAACAAGTGGCTGGCAAAAATTGCCACCAAAGTTATGCAGGCATTTCCCGGTGCGTTTCCCCACGCAGAGGTGGTAGGAAACCCGGTGCGTACTGACGTGCTGGCCCTGCCATCACCGACTCAGCGCCTGGCCGGGCGCAGTGGTGCCATCCGTATTCTGGTGGTGGGCGGCAGTCAGGGCGCGCGCGTTCTTAACCAGACGGTGCCCCTGGTTGCGGCAAAACTGGGTGAGCAGATCACCGTCTGGCATCAGACCGGTAAAGGTGCATTGCAGGACGTAGAGCATGCCTATCAGCAGGCAGGTCAGCAGCACAAGGTGACCGAATTTATTGATGATATGGCGGCGGCGTATGCCTGGGCTGATGTAGTGATTTGTCGCTCAGGTGCACTGACGGTGAGTGAAATTGCTGCCGCGGGATTACCGGCCATCTTCGTGCCGTTTCAGCACAAAGATCGTCAGCAGTACTGGAATGCCTTGCCGCTTGAGGGCGCAGGTGCAGCCAAAATTTTTGAGCAGCCGCAGTTTACAGCGGAGGCGGTAGCGGAAACGTTGCGTCACTGGGATCGCCCGACATTACTCGCGATGGCTGAAAAAGCCCATGAGGTGGCGGTACCCGATGCGACTGAACGGGTCGCGCAGGCAGTGGCTCACGCCGCACATTAACGCATCAGGTCAGCCTGGCTGACCCGTGCTCAAACTGAGCACAAACTGAATGAGTAGGTAGGTAATAAAGCGTAATGAATACACAACAACTGGCGAAACTGCGTTCAATCGTGCCCGAGATGCGTCGCGTCCGGCACATTCACTTTGTCGGCATCGGCGGTGCTGGCATGGGCGGTATTGCCGAAGTGTTAGCAAATGAAGGCTACCATATCAGCGGTTCTGATCTGGCGCCGAATCCGGTAACACAAAATCTGATCAAACTGGGCGCAACGATTTACTTTAACCATCGCCCGGAAAACGTAACGGATGCCAGCGTAGTCGTGGTGTCCAGCGCCGTTGCGCAGGACAATCCTGAACTGGTGGCGGCACGCGAGCAACGTATCCCGGTGATTCGTCGCGCGGAGATGCTGGCAGAACTGATGCGCTTTCGTCACGGTATTGCGATTGCCGGCACGCACGGCAAAACCACGACAACAGCCATGGTGTCGAGCATTTACGCAGAAGGTGGCCTGGACCCGACTTTCGTTAACGGGGGGCTGGTTAAAGCGGCAGGCACGCATGCGCGTTTAGGCAGCAGCCGCTATCTGATCGCCGAAGCGGATGAGAGCGATGCGTCATTCCTCCATCTGCAGCCAATGGTCGCTGTCGTCACCAATATCGAAGCGGATCATATGGACACCTATCAGGGAGATTTTGAAAACCTGAAGCAGACGTTCATTAATTTCCTGCACAATTTGCCGTTCTACGGCCGCGCAGTCATGTGCGTCGATGATGCCGTGATTCGTGACCTGCTTCCTCGCGTAGGCCGCCAGATTACGACCTATGGCTTCAGTGACGATGCTGACTTCCGCATCGAAGACTTTGAACAGCGTGGTGCACAGGTGCACTTTAGCCTGATTCGTCAGGACAAGGCGCCGTTACAGATCACCCTGAACGCGCCGGGTCGGCACAATGCATTAAACGCAGCAGCGGCCGTAGCCGTTGCCAGCGAAGAAGGAATTGAAGACAGCGCCATTCTGGCGGCGCTGGAAAGCTTTCAGGGAACCGGCCGTCGTTTCGATCAGTTGGGCGAGTTTCCTACCGAACCGGTCAACGGTCAGCCTGGCACCGCCATGCTGGTGGATGATTATGGTCATCATCCCACGGAAGTGGACGCTACCATCAAAGCGGCGCGCGCGGGTTGGCCTGATAAAAAACTGGCGATGGTGTTTCAGCCGCACCGTTACACGCGAACCCGTGACCTGTTTGATGATTTTGCCAACGTGCTGTCTCAGGTTGACGTTTTGCTGATGCTGGATGTGTACGCGGCAGGTGAAACGCCCATTCCTGGCGCGGACAGCCGTGCACTGTGCCGTGCCATTCGTAACCGTGGCAAGGTCGATCCTATTCTGGTGCCGGAGCATGATTCGCTCGTTGAAATGCTGGCACCTTTGCTGTCAGGTAACGATCTGATTCTGGTTCAGGGTGCAGGGAACGTAGGTAAAGTGGCGCGTAAACTGGCCGACTGCAAATTGCAGCCAGAGCGCAAAGTGGAGGGCCGTCATGCCTAAAGTTGCCGTTTTAATGGGCGGCACGTCAGCCGAGCGCGACGTGTCCCTGATGTCCGGCGGTGCCGTGCTGGCCGGCTTACGCGAAGCAGGTATTGACGCACAGGGTATTGATACCCGCGACGTTTCAGTGCTGGATTTAACTGCACAAGGTTTTGAAAAGGTGTTTATCGCCCTGCACGGTCGTGGCGGTGAAGACGGCACGCTTCAGGCGGTGCTGGAGTTCCTGCAGTTGCCCTATACCGGCAGCGGCGTGATGGCATCGGCCGTGACCATGGACAAACTGCGCACCAAGCTGCTGTGGCAGGGCAGGGGACTGCCGGCGGGTAAATTTGTCTGGATCACGCGTGAACAGATGCAGGCCGGTCTGGATACGGCCACCAAGACAGCGATTAGCGCATTAGGTTTACCGCTGTTCGTTAAACCGAGCAGCGAAGGGTCCAGTGTTGGGATCAGCCGCGTGAATCAGCAGAGCGATCTGACCGCAGCACTGGAAGAAGCATTTCGCCACGACGATAACGTGCTGGTTGAGGCGTTTCTGAGCGGTGAGGAATATACCGTTGGCATTCTGGGCGAGCAGATTCTGCCAGCCATAAAAATAAAGACCGCCAGCGAGTTCTATGACTATGAAGCTAAATACATTTCTGACGATACTCAGTACTTCTGTCCAGCCGGACTGAGTGCAGAGCGTGAGGCAGAATTACAACAGCTGGTTTGGTCTGCCTGGCGTGCACTGGGATGCAGTGGCTGGGGACGCGTTGATGTCATGACCGATGGTGAAGGACACTTCCAACTGTTGGAAGCGAACACGTCACCCGGTATGACCAGCCACAGCTTGGTGCCGATGGCAGCAAAGCAGGCTGGCCTGACGTTTTCTCAGTTGGTTGTACGCATTCTGGAACTGGCCGACTGATATGTCACAGGCGGCGATGAACGTACGTAACCGTGAGGCGCAGGAGCGGGCACGCAACGGTCGCAGTAACGGTGCCCGGCTCTTCGGCATCGTGTTTCTGCTGATGGTGATGGGCGTAATGATTGCGGGTGGCTTAGTGGTGCTGAAGTGGATGAACGATGCCTCTCGGTTACCGCTGTCAAAGCTGGTAGTGACGGGACAACTGCATTACACCACTCACGACGATATTCGCCAGGCGATTTTGTCGTTAGGTTCACCTGGCACCTTTATGTCGCAGGATGTGAACATCATCCAGCAGCAGATAGAAAGATTGCCATGGATAAAGCAGGTCAGCGTGCGTAAGCAGTGGCCGGATGAACTGAAAATCCATCTGGTGGAATATACGCCGGTGGCGCGCTGGAACGACTCTCACATGGTTGACAGCGACGGCGTGTCATTCAGCGTACCGGCTAACCATATGGGTAAAGAAACGCTGCCGATGTTATACGGTCCAGAAGGCAGTGAAAAAGAGGTGCTGGCGGGTTATCACAGTATGGATGACGTGCTGAAAGCTAGGAAGTTTACCCTGAAGGTGGCGTCGATGACGGCGCGGCGTTCATGGCAGTTAGTGACCAGCGATGATGTACGTATTGAGCTGGGTCGTACCGATACCATGAAGCGTCTGAATCGTTTTATTGAGCTCTATCCGGTGCTGCTGCAGCAAGGTCAGAATGAACACAAGCGCATCAACTCGGTTGATTTACGCTATGACTCTGGCGCTTCTGTTGGCTGGACACCGATAGTGATGGAGCCACAGGACAGTAATCAGCAACAAAACCAGGCACAGGCTAAACAACAATGATCAAGGCAACGGACAGAAAACTGGTAGTTGGACTCGAAATCGGCACTGCGAAGGTCGCCGCCCTGGTTGGGGAAATTCTGCCTGATGGTATGGTCAATATTATTGGGGTCGGCAGTTGCCCGTCCCGCGGTATGGATAAAGGTGGCGTAAACGATCTTGAGTCGGTGGTGAAATGCGTACAGCGCGCCATCGATCAGGCTGAGTTGATGGCGGATTGCCAGATCTCCTCCGTTTACCTTGCATTATCGGGCAAACATATCAGTTGTCAGAACGAAATCGGGATGGTTCCGATTTCCGAAGAGGAAGTGACTCAGGATGATGTAGAGAATGTGGTGCATACGGCCAAGTCAGTGCGCGTTCGTGACGAGCATCGCATTCTGCACGTTATTCCTCAGGAATATGCCATCGACTATCAGGAAGGCATTAAAAATCCGGTTGGTCTGTCAGGTGTGCGCATGCAGGCAAAGGTGCATTTGATCACCTGTCACAACGACATGGCAAAAAATATTGTCAAAGCCGTTGAACGTTGTGGCCTCAAAGTTGACCAACTGATTTTTGCCGGTCTGGCATCCAGCTTTGCGGTCCTGACCGAAGACGAACGCGAACTGGGCGTTTGTGTGGTGGATATTGGTGGCGGCACAATGGATATCGCCGTCTACACGGGCGGCGCATTACGTCATACTAAGGTTATTCCTTATGCTGGCAATGTGGTCACCAGTGATATCGCCTACGCATTTGGTACGCCGCCCACCGATGCGGAAGCCATCAAAGTGCGACACGGCTGTGCACTCGGGTCGATCGTCGGAAAAGACGAAAACGTTGAAGTGCCAAGCGTGGGCGGACGGCCGCCACGTAGCCTGCAACGTCAGACGCTGGCCGAGGTGATCGAGCCACGTTACACAGAGCTTTTAAATCTGGTCAATGACGAGATTTTGCAGTTACAAGAGCAGCTTCGCCAGCAGGGCGTTAAACACCATCTTGCAGCAGGGATTGTGTTAACCGGCGGCGCGGCGCAGATTGAAGGATTGGCCGCCTGTGCGCAGCGCGTATTTCATACGCAGGTGCGCATTGGACAGCCGCTAAACATCACGGGTCTGACGGACTACGCGCAGGAGTCTTACTATTCCACTGCGGTGGGGCTGTTGCACTACGGTAAAGAGTCACACCTGAACGGTGACGCAGAGGCTGAAAAGCGCGTTTCCGTGGGTAACTGGTTTAAACGTATTAATAGTTGGTTAAAAAAAGAGTTTTAATTTTTGTAAAAGGGGATCATGCTGTTTTCTTTAGTGATCTCCAGGCGACAGGCACATAACGGAGAGAAATCATGTTTGAACCTATGGAATTAACCAATGACGCGGTGATTAAAGTCATCGGCGTCGGCGGTGGCGGTGGCAACGCCGTAGAGCACATGGTACGCGAGCGTATCGAAGGTGTGGAATTCTTCGCTGTGAATACCGACGCTCAGGCGTTGCGTAAGACAGCGGTCGGCCAGACCATCCAGATTGGTAATAACATTACCAAGGGGCTGGGCGCGGGTGCTAACCCGGAAGTAGGCCGTAACTCTGCAGAAGAAGATCGCGAAGCACTGCGTTCTGCGCTGGAAGGGGCAGACATGGTGTTCATCGCAGCAGGTATGGGTGGCGGTACCGGTACCGGCGCAGCGCCTGTTGTGGCTGAAGTGGCCAAAGATTTAGGTATTTTGACCGTCGCGGTCGTGACCAAGCCTTTTAACTTTGAAGGCAAGAAGCGCATGGCGTTTGCTGAGCAGGGTATCGCTGAGCTGTCCAAGCACGTGGATTCACTGATTACCATTCCTAACGACAAGCTGTTAAAAGTCCTTGGACGTGGTATTTCCCTGCTCGATGCTTTTGGCGCGGCTAACGACGTACTGAAAGGCGCCGTACAGGGTATCGCCGAGCTGATTACTCGTCCTGGCCTGATGAACGTGGACTTCGCTGACGTGCGTACCGTAATGTCAGAAATGGGTTACGCAATGATGGGTTCTGGCGTGGCCTGTGGTGAAGACCGTGCAGAAGAAGCCGCTGAGATGGCGATCTCCAGCCCACTGCTGGAAGATATCGATCTCTCTGGTGCGCGCGGCGTGCTGGTCAACATTACTGCGGGCTTTGACCTGCGTCTGGATGAGTTTGAAACCGTGGGTAACACTATTCGCGCCTTCGCCTCAGACAACGCAACCGTCGTGATTGGTACCTCGCTGGACCCAGAAATGAATGACGAACTGCGCGTCACTGTGGTGGCAACCGGTATTGGCATGGATAAGCGTCCAGAGATCACCCTGGTCACTAACAAACCAGCCAGTCAGCCTGTGATGGATCATCGTTACCAGCAGCACGGTATGTCTCCGCTGCCGCAGGAGCAAAAACCTGCCGCTAAAGTGGTGAACGATCAGAGTGCACAGTCTAACAAAGAGCCAGATTACCTTGATATTCCGGCATTTTTGCGTAAGCAGGCCGACTAGGAATAACCCTATAATTGGGATTTCCCGCTCTTTGTGCTAAAGTGTTCGCCCGCTGGTAACGTATACTGGCGGTCGGAAAGCGATATTGCGAGATAATAACGATGATCAAACAAAGGACATTAAAACGTATTGTTCAGGCGACAGGTGTCGGTTTACATACCGGCAAGAAAGTCAGTCTGACCCTGCGCCCTGCGCCGGCTAATACCGGGGTCATCTATCGTCGCACTGACTTGAATCCACCGGTTGATTTTCCGGCTGATGCAAAATACGTGCGCGACACCATGCTGAGCACCTGCCTGGTGAACGATGAAGGCGTGCGTATTTCGACAGTTGAACACTTAAATGCCGCACTGGCAGGTCTTGGCATCGATAACATCATTGTCGAAGTCGATGCGCCAGAAATCCCGATTATGGACGGCAGTGCAGCGCCTTTCATCTATCTGCTGATGGATGCAGGTATCGAGCAGCTCAGCAGCGCCAAGAAATTTGTGCGTGTTAAGCAGACTGTGCGTGTTGAAGACGGTGACAAATGGGCAGAGATCAAACCTTATAACGGTTTCTCGCTTGATTTCACTATCGATTTCAAACACCCGGCTATCGATTCCAGCTCTCAGCGCTACCAGATGAAATTCTCTGCCGAAGCGTTTGTTCGTCAGATTAGCCGTGCACGTACTTTTGGCTTCATGCGTGAAATCGAATATCTGCAGTCTAAAGGCCTGTGCCTGGGCGGTAGTTTAGATTGTGCGATTGGCCTTGATGATTTCCGCGTGCTTAATGAAGAAGGCCTGCGTTTTGAAGACGAGTTCGTGCGTCACAAAATGCTGGATGCTATCGGCGATCTGTTTATGTGTGGCCACAATATTATTGGCGCGTTCACCGCGTTCAAATCAGGCCATGCGCTGAACAACAAACTGCTGCAGGCCGTTTTGGCTAAGCAGGAAGCCTGGGAATGGGCAACCTTCGAAGACGAAGCTGAATTGCCACTGGCGTTCAAAGCACCAAATTTGGTTCTGGCTTAAATCCGTTCAGAACGTAAAACGGCTGGCTGTGCTGACACTCTCTCCGGTCAGTGGCACCAGCCGTTTTTTATTGCCTCGCTGTTAATCTCCGCTTGTTGCGATAGCATTCCCACGTCAAAGCAAACAATTGCTGAATTGCTGCACAATCGCGCGCGATTTCTCCCGTTGTTGCGCTAATCCCAGGTGTCGCCGCGCCACATTAGTGTTACTATCTCTGGCGCTTTTACAGGCTGCATGCTGCTGAAAACCGCGGTGAATAATTAAAATGTTATGCGCAATGGAACAATTGTGATCGGAATCCTTCTACGCTGGCGACAATTAGGTAGACGCTATTTCTGGCCTCATTTCCTTCTCGGAATGGTGGCGGCCAGTCTTGGCTTGCCAGCGTGTGCGCAAACGGCTGAACTCAATACCGCATCAGAATCTTCCGCCAGTAGCCTGTTTATCGGCAATGCCGTTCGTTTTGACCATTTGATTCGTCTTCAGGAAGCCTCGCGACGTCCCAGTTTCTCGGTTGACTACTGGCACCAGCACGCCATCCGCACGGTTATCCGCCATCTCTCTTTCACGTTAACGCCGCAGGCGCAGGCGGAAGAGCAGGTGCATCCGCTGGCCGCACAAAAGCTAGCGTTGATTGATTCACTTCATGCATTATTAACCTCCCAGGCGGCACAACCCAGCATCCCGGTTCGTGTCTCCTCGCAACCCCTTCCTGCCGCTCCGACACAGACGCGTTCTGACGGACATGGCAAAGTGCACGGTATCCGTGCCGGACCCGCTTTATTGTTCTGCTAATCTCTTTGTTTTTAATCCCATTTAGATTTCGCAGTCCGGACTCTCCGGCTGAATTGAGAATATATTTATTATGTTAATCAAAATGTTGACCAAGGTTTTTGGTAGCAGCAACGATCGTACTTTGCGCCGCATGCGTAAAAACGTTGATATCATCAACAAGATGGAGCCCGAGTTCGAGGTGCTCTCCGATGACGAGCTGAAAGCCAAAACGGTACTCTTCCGTGAGCGCCTGAAAAAAGGTGAATCACTGGAAAGCCTTATCCCCGAAGCCTTTGCAACCGTACGTGAAGCCAGTAAACGTGTGTTTGGCATGCGTCACTTTGACGTGCAGCTGATTGGCGGCATGGTGCTGAATAACCGCTGTATCGCAGAGATGCGTACCGGTGAAGGTAAAACCCTGACGGCAACCCTGCCGGCCTATTTGAATGCCTTAACCGGCCAGGGCGTACACGTCGTCACCGTCAACGACTATCTGGCCCAGCGTGATGCGGAAAATAACCGTCCGTTGTTTGAGTTTCTTGGCCTGAGCGTCGGGATCAACATGTCTGGCCTGCCTTCTGTCGCCAAACGCGAAGCCTATGCAGCAGACATCACCTACGGTACCAACAACGAGTACGGCTTTGACTATCTGCGTGACAACATGGCGTTCAGTCCAGAAGAGCGCGTACAGCGTAAGCTGCACTATGCACTGGTGGATGAAGTTGACTCCATCCTGATTGATGAAGCGCGTACGCCGCTGATCATTTCTGGTCCGGCCGAAGACAGCTCAGAACTTTACACCAAAGTGAATAAAATCATTCCTCATTTGATTCGCCAGGAAAAGGAAGATTCAGACAACTTCCAGGGCGAAGGCGACTATTGGGTCGATGAGAAGGCGCGTCAGGCGCACATGAGCGAGCGCGGTCTGGTAAAAGTAGAAGAACTGCTGGTAAGTCAGGGCATTATGGTGGAAGGCGAATCACTTTATTCACCGACCAATATTATGCTGATGCACCACGTTACTGCGGCACTTCGCGCCCATGCGCTGTTCACGCGCGATGTCGACTACATTGTAAAAGATGATGAAGTCGTCATTGTCGACGAACATACAGGTCGTACGATGCAGGGTCGTCGCTGGTCTGACGGTCTGCATCAGGCGATTGAAGCCAAAGAAGGCGTTGAGATTCAGAACGAAAACCAGACCCTGGCTTCTATCACCTTCCAGAACTACTTCCGCCTTTATGACAAGCTGGCGGGGATGACCGGTACAGCTGATACCGAAGCGTTTGAGTTCAGCTCCATCTACAAACTCGATACCATTGTTGTGCCGACCAACCGTCCTATGGTGCGTAAAGATCTTGCCGATCTGGTTTATATGACCGAGAAAGAGAAGATCGATGCCATCATTGAAGACATCCGCGAGCGTACCGCCAACGGACAACCTGTGTTGGTCGGTACGATTTCGATTGAGAAATCAGAAGTGGTATCAAACGAACTGACGCGCGCCGGCATTAAACACAATGTTCTGAATGCGAAGTTCCATGCCCGCGAAGCGGATATCGTGGCGCAGGCCGGTCAACCGGGTGCTGTCACTATCGCCACTAACATGGCGGGCCGTGGTACGGATATCATGCTGGGCGGTAGCTGGCACGCAGAAGTTGCCGAGCTTGAAAACCCATCAGATGCGCAAATCGAAGAGATTAAAGCCGCCTGGCAGATTCGCCATGATGCGGTGCTGGCTTCGGGCGGTCTGCATATCGTGGGTACTGAACGTCACGAATCACGTCGTATTGATAACCAGCTACGTGGTCGTGCGGGTCGTCAGGGTGACGCCGGTTCTTCACGCTTCTACCTGTCCATGGAAGATGCGCTGATGCGTATCTTTGCCTCGGATCGTGTTTCCAACATGATGCGCAAACTGGGAATGAAACCTGGCGAGGCCATTGAGCATCCGTGGGTGACCAAAGCCATTGCCAACGCGCAGCGTAAGGTGGAAAGCCGTAACTTCGATATTCGTAAGCAACTGCTGGAATATGATGACGTGGCCAACGATCAGCGTCGTGCTATCTATAGCCAGCGTAATGAACTCCTTGATGTGTCTGATGTGTCAGAAACCATCAACAGTATTCGCGAAGACGTCTATAAATCCATTATCGACAGCTATATTCCGCCTCAGTCGCTGGAAGAAATGTGGGATGTGCCGGGCCTTGAAGAGCGCCTGCGTAACGATTTCGATCTGGATCTGCCGATTAGCGAATGGCTGGACAAAGAACCGGATCTGCATGAAGAGACGTTGCGTGAACGTATCATGACGCACGCCGCCGAAAGTTATGCGGAAAAAGAAGAGATCGTCGGCGCGGAAATGATGCGCAACTTTGAGAAAGGCGTCATGCTGCAAACGCTGGACTCGTTGTGGAAAGAGCACCTGGCCGCAATGGATTATCTGCGTCAGGGCATCCACTTACGTGGATATGCGCAAAAAGATCCTAAGCAGGAATATAAGCGTGAATCGTTCGCTATGTTTGCCGCGATGCTGGAAACGCTTAAGTACGAAGTGATCAGTACCCTGAGCAAAGTACAGGTTCGTATGCCGGAAGAAGTCGAAGCGATGGAGCAACAACGTCGTGAAGAGGCCGAGCGCCTGGCACAACAACAGCAGTTGAGCCATGCCAGCGAAGAAATCCTGGCGGCGGAGTCCGTTGCGCAGCAGGGCGGCGAACGTAAAGTGGGCCGTAACGATCCTTGCCCGTGCGGTTCAGGTAAAAAATACAAACAGTGTCACGGTCGTCTGGCCTGATCACGTTGTTGACTAGTCCTGGCATAGGTTGACACTTTTTTATCTTTTAAAACGCCTGATGTACCTCATCAGGCGTTTTGTATTTTAATGACAGATGAGGACGCTGGCTGTT